>JBGPMX010000201.1:0-8213 GCA_041487215.1 Planctomycetia bacterium
CCGACATGCCGTAGCCCCACATGCCGGACGTCGCGCCCTCCTTGATCTGGGCGTCCGCCAGCCAGCGCACGTTCTCGCGGATGCGTGCCAGGTCGTCGCGCGGCCGCGCGTGGCAGTAGACCATGGTCTGGAGCGCGACCACGTACGTCTTCTCGGGCTTGATCGAGCGCAAGTAAATGAGCCCGCGGTCGATCGACGCGGCGTCCGGCTTGACGGCCGATTCAAGCAGCGCCAGCAGCGCGAGCGCGCTGGTGCCGCCCGGGAAGCCGGGGAACATGTGCTCGGGCCACGCCCCGCTGCCGCGGTCCTGCTGCCGCTCGAGGTACTTGGCCCCGCTGTCGATCGCGCGCCGCACCGCCTCGGCCGTAATCTGGCCGCGCGCGAACCTGCCGGGCAGGAGCGACACGAGCAGCGCGGCGATGAGGTACTTTCTCATGCGAACTCCTTGCTGGGGCCGAGGAACGGCGCCGCGCGGAGAGCCGATCGGCCACGAGATAGGGGCGTTGACAGTCATTCTCCGGCCCCCGCCGCCCAGCGACAAGGCCAAACGGCGTGCCATGTCGGCTGCTGATTCAGCGCCTTTTGCTGAATTGTCATCCGGAGGCTTTGCGAAGGATCTCCCTGACTCGGGGGTGGATCCTTCGCTTTGCTCGTTCCTCGCCCCGTTCAGGCTGACAGACGGACCGAACCCAGCCGATGAGCGGAGTCCCCGGCGCGGCGGCTTCCTTGAAGCGATCGGGCGCTGGCTATAGAATCAGTGGCTCCGACCTCGCACTCGCCGGTGACGCCGACACATCTCCAAGGAGTGGCGCAAACTCGTGGCCAACGACCGCATCACGGAACTCCTCGACTCGTTCCACAAGAGCCGCACGCTGATGACCGAGGAGCTGGGCAAGACCATCATCGGACAGCGCGACGTGATCGAACAGATCCTGGCGGCGATCTTCACGCGTGGCCATTGCCTACTGGTCGGCGTGCCGGGCCTGGCCAAGACGCTCATCGTCAGCTCGATCAGCCGCATCCTGGACATCAGCTTTCGCCGCATCCAGTTCACCCCCGACCTGATGCCGTCGGACATCACCGGCACCAACGTGCTCGACGAGAACGAGGCGGGCAAGCGCGACTTCCGCTTCGTGCAGGGGCCCGTGTTCACGAACATCCTGCTGGCCGACGAGATCAACCGCACGCCGCCCAAGACGCAAGCCGCCCTGCTCCAGGCGATGCAGGAGCGCGAGGTCACGGTCGGGCAGCAGACCTACGCGCTGCCCGACCCGTTCTTCGTCATCGCCACGCAGAACCCGATCGAGCAGGAGGGGACGTACCCGCTCCCCGAAGCCCAGCTCGATCGCTTCATGTTCGATATCCGCGTCGGCTACCCGTCGGTGGACGAGGAGGAGAAGATCCTCACGGCGACGACGCGGGGCGAGACGCCCGAGCTGCGCAAGGTGATGAGTGGCCGGGCGATCCTGAACCTGCAGAAGCTGGTGTACAACGTGGCGGTGGGCGATTTCGTGGTCAAGTACGTGACACGGCTGGTCCGGTCCACGCGGCCGAGCGACGCGTCCGCGCCGCCCTTCATCAAGCAGATGGTGGATTGGGGCGCCGGGCCGCGCGCCGGCCAGTACCTCATCCTGGGCGGCAAGGCGATGGCCGCCATGGATGGCCGGTTCAGCGTGTCGCTCGAGGACGTGCGCAAGGTCGCCATCCCCGTGCTGCGGCACCGGCTCAGCGCGAACTTCCAGGCGCAGGCCGAGGGCATGACCACCGACAGCCTGGTGACGCGGCTGCTCGAGACGGTGCCCGAGCCGGAAATCCCCAAGTACGAGTCGCCGCGCCGCGCCGCCAGCACCGCGTAGTGGCTGAAGGGATGAGAAAACGCGATCCAAGGATAAGGAATGAATGTCATCCTGAGCGCCGCTCGGAGCGAGCGCAGCGAAGGATTCCCCGGGTGTCTTCCATCCTCTCCCGGGCGCACCAGCGCTGTCATCCTGAGCGGAGCGAGGCACGAGCGGAGCGAAGGATCTCGGTTGGGCAGGTAAGGGGCGTGTCATCCTGAGCGGAGCGAGGCACGAGCGGAGCGAAGGATCTCCTCGTCGGTGCGCTCTGCTCGTTGGCCACCACCCCTCACCCCTGCCCTGGGCTGATGAAAAACACGCACTTCGCGTTCCTCTCTGCGAGCTCCGCGGTCTCTGCGGTAGCGCTCGGATCCACGCGCGGTGAAATCGAGACCCGCATGCCCGCTGCCGCCGAAAAGTACCTGAAGCCCGAAGTGATCCGGCAGGTCGCCCGGCTCGACCTGCGCGCCAAGTTCATCGTCGAAGGCTTCCTCGCCGGCCTGCACGCCAGCCCGTTCCACGGCTTCTCCGTCGAGTTCTCCGAGCATCGCAAGTACGTCGCAGGCGACGACCTCAAGGACCTGGACTGGAACGTCTTCGCCAAGACCGACCGCTACTACATCAAGAAGTTCCAGGCAGAAACGAACATCACGGGCTACCTGGCCATGGACCTTTCGGGGTCGATGGGCTACACGTACCGCCAGGAGCTGACCAAGTTCGAGTACTCGATCTGCCTGGCCGCCGCGCTGGCGTACCTGATGATCCACCAGCAGGACCCGGTGGGAGTCATCGCGTTCGACGAGCGGGTGCGGCACAGCCTGGCTCCGCACTCGAAGCGCGCGCAGCTCGGCAACATCCTGGCCATGCTCGCCCGGCTCGAGCCCAGCGGCACGACCAACGTCGGCGCCGCGCTGCACCAGATCGCGGCCATGATTCGGCACCGCAGCCTGATCATGGTGTTCAGCGACCTCCTGGCCGACCCGGAGCCGATCATGCACAGCCTGCACCACCTGCGTCACCGCGGCAACGAGATCATCTTGTTCCACGTGCTGGACGAGGCCGAGGCGGTGTTCCCCTTCGAGGGGGTGGTGGAGTTCGAGGACAGCGAGACGCACGACCGGTTGACCGTCGACTGCCAGAGCATCAAGACCGACTACCTGGCAGCGCTGGCCGAGCTGACGTCGCGCTACCGCCGCGACTGCTCGAGTGCCCGCATCGACTACGTGCCGCTGCACACCGGGATGCTGTTCGACAAGGCGCTGATGAGCTACCTGGTCAGCCGGCAGAAGAAGGCATAACCATGGGATTCACTCTGCTTCATGCGGGGCTGGCGGCGGGGGCCGCGCTGGCGGCGATCCCGATCGTGCTGCACCTGATGCTGCGCCAGAAGCCGCGCCACGAGCTGTTCCCGGCCCTGCGGCTCATCCGCATGCGGCACCGCGCGAACCTGCGCAAGCTCCGCCTGCGCCATTGGCTGCTGCTCGCCGCGCGCATGCTGCTCATCGCGCTCATGGCGCTCGCTCTCGCCCGGCCCTCGATCCACGGCGCCACGTTCATTCCCGATCAGCAGGCCCCCGTGGCCGCCGCGTTTGTGTTCGACACCAGCCTGTCCATGGAGTACTCGGAACGGGATCGCACGCGGTTGCGCGATGCGCAGGATATCGCCATCGAGATTCTCAAAGAGTTCCCGGAGGGGAGCGAGATTGCCGTGCTCGACGCGGCCGAGCCGACGGCCCAGCTCTATCCCGACGCCGGGCTGGCCACCCAGCGCGTCGAATCGCTGCGCGTCCGTCCGCGCGGCCGCTCCGTGAACCAGGCGATCCTCGAAGCCTGCCACGCGCTCGGGCAGAGCGACCGGACGCGCAAGGAAATCTACCTTTTCTCCGATCTCATGGCCGGCAGCATCGACCTCACGCAGTCCGCCCCGCTCCAGTCCGCACTCCAGGGCGTCCCCGGCGGCGTCGCCGTTTACCTGCTCGATGTCGGGATCAGCGACGTTCAGAACGCTTTCCTGGCCAAGGCCCAGCCGTCGGCCGAGCTCATCCCGGCGAACAGCGATCTCAGGATCGAGGCCGTGGTGCAGGACGGAGGCCAGGGGTGCGACGTGATCGCCGAGCTCCGGTTCGACGACCTCGAGCGCGGCTCGCGTCCGCTGCACCTGGACAAAGGGAAGGCGGACCGGGTCGATTTCCTGCTACCCAAACTGGCGCCGGGCGTGCACCAGGGGGTAGTCTCGCTGCGCAACGGCGGCAACCTGTCGCTCGATGACCAGCGCTACGTCACCGTCGAGGTCCAGCCGGTGACCCGCGTGCTGCTCGTCTCGGACGTCGAACGGGATGCGGTGAACCTGCGCGACGCGCTGGCCCCGCCGCTCTTCGTGGAGCAGAAGCGCTCGCGGTATGACTGCGATTGGATCGCCACCGGCAGGTTCAGCGGCAAGCGGCTGGCAGACTACCCGGTCGTCTGCCTGGTCAACGTGCACGGCCTGTCGGCCACCGCGTGGCGCGCGCTGGAAACGTTTGCGATGTCCGGCGGGGGCCTCGGCATCTTTCTCGGCGACCGCGTGGACATCGCCAACTACAACCAGGAGGCAGCGCAGGCGGTCGTGCCGGTGCGGCTGACGCGGCGCGTCACACCCGCCAAGCCGGTGTTCCTCGAAGCCGGCGCCGCCACGCACCCGGCGCTCGAAAAGCTGCGGCGCTGGGACCCCGAAGCGGCGCTGGCGCGGCTCTTCGCCGAGCAGTACGTGGCGGTCGAGCCGGGCGAGAACAGCCGCAGGATTCTGAGCTTCAGCGATGGCAGCGTGGCGCTCGCCGAGCGGCTGTTCGAGGGGACGCGCCCCGGGCGGGTCATCGTCTGCACCACCTCGGTCAGCACCGACCCCAAGGGCCGGTCGTGGAACAACCTGCCCCAGTCGCCGATCGAGTTCGTGATGCTCAGCGACGGCATGGCGTACTACCTGGCGGGATACGCCGAGCAGCGGCTGAGCTACCAATCGGGCGAGGATGTCGTGCTGCGGCCGAACCGCGACCAGCGCTTCGGCGCGTACCTGCTCGACACGCCGGACGCCGACCAGCCGACGCGCCGCTCGGCGGATCCAAGCGACGGCAGCCTTGTGGTCTCGTCCGTCGAGGCGCTGGGCAATTACCGGGTGCACGCCGGCGAGGGGGAGCAGGCGTTCGAGAAGGGGTTCAGCGTGAACCCGGACCCGGCCGAGAGCCGGCTGGAACGGCTTTCGCCCGCCGAGCTGTCGGCGGGCTTCGGCGACGTGAGCTACGCGATCGCGCACACGACCCAGGAGCTGCGCGCGGTCATGGGGGACCTGCGGATCGGCCGCGAGCTCTTCCCCTGGCTCGCGCCGGTCATCGTGCTCCTGTTCGCGCTCGAGCACCTGCTGGCGAACCGCTTCTATAAGAAGGCGGACGGCACAGAGCCAAGGGCCCAGAGGCGGAGCGCGATGCAACCGGTCACCGCCGGTCGTGATGCGGCGCTGTTCGAAATGATCGGAGGGAGCGAGCGATGAGGCAGCGATCCGCGGGATCCTGCGCGGCTTGTGGCCACACCTGCGTGCGCCGCTATTGGTCAACGGATACCCCCCCTGCCCCCCCTTGCCAAGGGGGGGACAAGGGGGGGTATCCGCGTACGAAACGGGACCTGTTCGGCGCGGGTCTCCCGACCCCGCCGATCACGCACTCGCCGTTCGGCACGGGTCTCCCGACCCCGCCGACCACGCACTCGCCGTTCCGCGCGGGTCTCCCGACCCCGCCCACCACGCACTCGCCGTTCGGCGCGGGTCTCCCGACCCCGCCGACCACACACGAACGGACGACTGGGTCGGGAGACCCGCGCCGAACAAGCCACCACGTGCCGATGCGTGTTTTCTGTCGCTCGACTCTCGACGCTCGACGCTCGACTCCCTGACTCCTATGCATCTTGTCTTCTACCCCGTCGGTCCGTGGCCGCTCGTCGCGCTCCTGAGCGCGGGGGTGCTGGCCGCGGTCGTTTGGGTCTATCTGACGACGTTGGCGGAGCACGCGGGCCGTTGGCGCGCGGTCGCATTCGGCTTGCGCCTCGCAGCGCTCGTCCTGGCGCTGGCCGCCCTGCTGCGGCCCGCGCTGGTCTTCACGGAGAAGCGCAAGCAGTCGGCCTCGCTGATTCTGCTTTTCGATCACTCGCGCAGCATGATGGTGGCGGACGCCTGGGACGGCCTGCCGCGCTGGCGCGCCATGGAGCAGACCGTTTACCGCGCGGAACCGTCGCTCGAGAAGCTCAGCCAGCTGGTTGAGATCCGGCAATACCGCTTCGATGCAACGCTCGGGGACTTGCCCGCGACCGTCCAGCCGCCCACGGGCACCCAGACGGCACTGGGGGACGTGCTGCGCGAAGCCGTGCGTCGCGCCACCGGCCGCGTGGCCGGTGTCGTGCTGCTCAGCGACGGCGCCAACACGTCCGGCACGCCGCCGCGCAGTGTGGCGCAGACCCTCAAGGACCTGGGGGTGCCGATCTACGCGGTCGGTTTCGGCCAGCAGACCGTCGCGGAGAGCTCGCGCGACCTGGCCATGCGCTCGATCAGCGCCGGCCCGCTGGTCTTCGAGAAGAACAAGCTGGTCGCCGCCGGCGAGCTCGACGTGCGCGGCTTCGGCGGCCAGAAGGTTCGCCTGAGCATGCTGTTCGACGAGCAACAGGCGGCGACCCGCCTGCTGGAGCTTCCCTTGAACGACACGCGGATGAAGGTCGAGCTTGCATACGTGCCCGTCGTGCCGGGCGAGCACAAGGTAAAGCTCCAGGTCAGCGAGCTGGACCCGAAGAAGGGGGAGCTGGTCGAGAGCAACAACGAGATCGCTACGTTCGTCACGGTCCTGCCGGGCGGCCTGCGCGTACTCTACCTTGATGGCGGGATCGAGAGCGGCGAAGCGACCTTTCTTTGCCGCGCGCTCAACGCTTCCCCGGACATCCAGGTCGATTTCCGCTGGGTGCAAAAGCCGCTGCGCGACGACCCGGACCAGCCGCTCTTCGACCGCGCGCGGTACGACGCGGTGCTGCTGCGCGACGTGCCGCGCGGCTGGATCCCCGATGCCGCACTGGATCGGCTGCGCCAATCCGTGGACAGCGGGGCGGGGTTCGCCATGCTCGGGGGCAGCCAGAGCTTCGGGCCAGGCGGCTACGACCGCACGCCGGTCGGCGAGCTGCTTCCGGTGGTCATCCACCCCGGCGACGGGCAGATCGATCGGCCGCTCCAGGTCATACCCACCGCGGCGGGGCTCGGGCACTTCGTGATGCGGCTGGGGGACGCGAGCGACGTGGCAAGCGTATGGCAATCCCTGGCCCCGCTGCGCGGCGCGTCGGCCTTTACCGAGATCAAGCCGCGTGCGCTGGTGCTCGCCGAGGCGCCGGACAAGACGCCGCTGATCGTGGCCGAGGAGTACGGGCAGGGCCGTACCATGGCCCTCGCGGGGGACACGACCTGGCAGTGGCATCTCCAGAGCGACGCCGCGCTGCGGCAGCATCGGCGGTTCTGGCGCCAGGTCATCCTGTGGTTGACGCGCAAGGAGGCGGGGGAGAGCCGGGTCTGGGTGCGGCTGGACAAGCGCCGTCTCGCCGCCGGTGACCCGCTCGAGATCACCACCGGGGCCCAGGACGAGCACGGTGCGGCCATGCTCGACACCGATTTCGACGCCTCGGTCACCCGGCCGGACGGAACGACGCTGCCGGTCAAGCTGGTCCGCGAAGCGGACCAGGCGCGTGGCACGTTCTGGGGAGCCGACGCGGCGGGCGACTACCAGGTGTCGGTGTCAGCGCGGCACGGCGGCCAGGAGCTCGGCGCGCCGCGTGCCGTCAAGTTCCTGGTCTTCGAGGACGATTCGGAGCTGGCCGCCCCCGCCGCCGATCTCGACCTGCTGCGCGACATGGCGACCCTGACCGGCGGCCGCTACCTGGCTCCGGAGCAGCTGTCATCGTTCTTCGACGACCTGCGCAAGCAGGACCTGCACCTCGAGCTGGAGCACCTCACTTACCTGCGGCTCTGGGACAACTGGCCGTTCCTGGCCCTGTTCGTGACGCTGCTGAGCGCCGAATGGGCGCTGCGCAAGTGGCAGGGCCTGGTGTGAGGTACTAGCTTCGCGAGCCGCGCATCAAGAAGCCGATCAGCACCCCGGCGCCGATGGCTATGGCGAGCGTGCGGTAGGGGTTCTCCTTCACGTAGTCCACGATCGTCTCGTCGACCCCCTTTGCCTTGTCGACCGCGAACTGCGTGGTGTCATCGACCCAGCCGCGGGTCGATTCGTGCAGATCGCCGAGGCTTTCGGCCGCGAGGCGGCGCGCCTCCGTGATGAGATCCGAGACCGCCTGCCGCGCCGCCATCGCCTTATCCCGCATGTC
>JBGPMX010000202.1:0-8175 GCA_041487215.1 Planctomycetia bacterium
CGATTCCGACGATGTTCCTGGGCGCTACCGCGGCGGCGTCCGCCATCGGCTTCATCAACATGGTGGGTAACCTCGGCGGATCGGTGGGCCCGATGGTCGTGGGGAACGTCGTGGCACAGCAGAAGAGCATCGGCACGGCGGCCTCGGTGATGACCTACATCCCGATGGTGACCGCGCCGGGCGGGTCGCCGGGCCCCGCGGTGGTCTGGAGCGCCGCGGCCGAGCGCAAGAGCTTCGGCCCGGCGCTGATGCGCGTCGCCCCCTGGCCAATGGTGGCCGTGACGATCGTGCTCGCCATCCGGTACACGCAGCGGCGGCGGATCTGATGTGCGGGGAGGGACCGCCCGCGCGGCGAGGCCGTGCCAAAGTCCCGGCCCCGGGCATCTAGCCTCTCCCCTCATCCCCGGGTTCAGCGCCCTCACCCCCGGCTTGCGCTTCACCGCCCCTCACCCCCGACCCCTCTCCCCACGCCTGCTGCCATGATCCCTGAGGGCAGCAGCGCGTGGGGCGAGGGGAGAAGTTCGGAGGTGAGAAGCGCGGGGAGACGAAAAGATTGCTGCCCTCGCCGCGCACGGGAGCTCCTCGGCACATCACCGCCTCACAGGAGAGGCTCTTTGCGCCGCCTTTCTCCCCTCGCCCCACGGGAGCTCCTCTCATGGATCACAGGAGCGAGCGTGGGGAGAGGGGTCGGTGGTGAGGGGTATGGGGTGAGCGGGGAGACCTTCGGTCCAAGGCACGGCGGGGTCGGGAGACCCGCGCCGAACAAGTCGGGACCCGCGCCGAACAGGGACATGCTCAGCGATGGGTGCGGTGGCAGGCCGCGCAGCGTGCGGCGAGCGATCCGGCCGCCCGGCGCACGGCGGTATAGTCGTGTTCGTCCGCGGCGCGGAGGATTGCTCCGGCGTTTTCCGCAAAGCCGCGCGTCTGCTCCGCCCAGTCGCTCGGCGAGCCCTTCGACGGCCTCCGGGCCGCCAGGAGCCGAGCGGCCTCCGCAAGCAGTGCGGCATTCGCACGCACGCCACGCCAGGCGGTATCGTCGCGCGGCTCCTGTTCGAGCTGTCGCATGAGCGCGCCGCGCACGCCCGTCGGAGCGTTCACCGATCGCATGAGGTCGGCGATCGTCGCCCAGGACTCGGCATTGCCCACGGGTGTGGGCGCCGCGGCCGGGGCGCTCGGCGGCGCGTCTTCGACGTACTTGCCCAGGAATTCGAAGATCACCACCCAGGCGGCCTCCGCCGCGTCGCGCGCAGGCGATCCGCGATCGGCAGCCCAGAGGAAGCCGGGATCCATCCCGTTGTAGACCCGGATGTCGTGCGCGGCGTGCCGTGCCGCCAGCGCTCTCCGGAACGCCTCGATGCCGGCCCTGTCGCCGTTGCCGGCGAAGACGCCCAGGACCGGGGTGCCGCGTAAAGCGGCGAGGATGGCCGGGTCCGCGGTGACGGGGCCGTCGCATACCACGCACGCCTCTAGCGGGGTGCCGGCGGCCAGCGCGAGCGCCTGGGCGGCGCCCGAGGACCAGCCGATGACGCCCAGCTGATGAGGCTGCACGTCGCCGCGGCGGCGCAGCCACCGCGCGGCGCTCGTGAGCGGGGCGAGCGCCGCTTCGGCCGGCCACGCCGCGGTGACCCCCCCGCCGCCTGCACCCAGCGGCGCGTCCACCGCCAGTACCACGTAGCCGATGCTCGCCAGAGCCCGTGCCTCGCGGCGCACCCAGTCGGTGATCCCGTCCCCGTCCGGCACCACGAGCACGGCGGGCAGGACCTCGTCGTTCTCGGGACGCGCGAGGTAACCACGGACGGGGCCCAGGGCACCCGGCAGCTCGATCGAGTCGCCGACCACCCTCGCTTCGCCGCTGGCCCGGAAGAGATCGAGAAACGGGGGGAGCACGCGCGGCGGCTGCGGGCGCTCGTCCCCGCCACTCGAGACAAGGAGCAGCGACGCGCCCGCAAGCACGAGCGCGCCCATGCTACGCCGGGCGCCGCCGCTACTCGATCTGGAGGTCGATGGCCGCGAAGTGCTCATGGTCGCTGTTGGTATTCTCCGTGTCGATGCGGAGCAGGTACACGCCGGGCTCCCTGGGAGTGAACACGACGCGCGCGCCCACGCGGCATTTGGGCTTGAAGTTCATCTTGAAGCGCCCCTCGGTGATCGTGCCGCGCGCCGGGTCGGGCAGCTCTTTCTGCCGGAGCTCCGTCTCCCGCGCGATGAAGTAGCGCACCACGACGCCCTTGTTCTCACCATGCGGGTACGCGTTGGTCAGGATGAACTGGAGCACGAGCGGCTCGTTCGCCTTGGCCGTGAGCACCGGGCGCGGGTTGTAGCCCTGGGGGGGCGGATCACGGTCGGCACCTGCCGAGACCTCCTCGCGCGTCTGGCCGGTGTCGGGATCGATGCGGATCGCACGCAACTCGATGGTGGCGTGCTCCGCGCGCGCGGCCGGCGCGGCGAACAGCAGGCCGGCGAGCCCGAGGAGCCAGTGGTGTTTCAAGGGAAATCTCCCGAGCGAGGGGGGTTGCGGGCACTTAGCGCACCACCAGGTCCATCGCGGCGAAGTGCTCGTGGCCGTCGGACCCCACGGCGGCGCCGATCGTTTCCAGACGCAGCAGGTACGAGCCGGGGCTCTCCAGCGTGAATTCGAGCGTCGCGTCGGCGCGGTCGCCAGGCTTGAAGTCCATGGTCAGAGCGCTCTCCGCCGCCACGCTCTTGTCCAGGGGCGGCACGGCCTGCTGGCCCGCCTTCTCCTCGCGGACCACGAAGAAGTGGACCAGCACGTCGTTGTAGGTGTTCTTGGCATCGCTCGAGCGCAGCGTCCATGCCACGGCGATCTTCTCGCCCGCGCGCACGTCCACCACGCCGCGTGGTTTCGGCTGCACGCCGATGGCCGCGGTGTCGGCGTGCGCCGTCTTCGTCCCCGCCCGGACAGAGACCTTGAGGTCAATGGCGAAATGGTCGGCCCGTGCGGCGCCGGGGAACAGGAGCGAGCCGCAAACGGCCAGGCCGATCGAAGCGGTGCGGAGCATGGCGGGGAGTCCTGGGGGCGGGTTGGGGAACAACCCCGTTGTACCCCAGCGGTGCGGCGCCGGCAAGCCGCGCAGCGCCATCGCGCCCCCGGCGTAACGCGGCCGAATCTTGCACGGCTCCGAAGGAACGGTGAGGGAAAACGAAGAAGGCCCGACCGGGCGGCATCCCCAAGCGAGCTCGGGGTTGCCACCCGTCGGGCCGTAGAGACGCGGGCCGACCACCCGGCCCGCGACCCTGTTTCATCTTATGCCATGGAGACCGATTCCGGCGGAGCCTGTTCGCTCCGCGGGAGACGCCCTCCGTGGCGAACCCCTTCAAACCCAGCCGTCAGACCCCCGTCGGAATCTCGGCCACAGGCGCGGCGGGCTCGGCGGGCTCGGCGACCTTGCGGTAGCCACACGCCATCAGCACCTCGAGCACTTCGCTCCAGGTCGGGAACGGGCGGCAGTTCTCGCGGCGGTACTTATCGATCGCCGTCATGAACTCGATCTCCGCGTCCGTATAGTCACGCTCGCACGTCGTCGGATCGATCTGGCGACGCCGCTCGTATTGCCCTTCGCGGCGATTTTTGCTCACCCGCCGATCGGCCTCGACCTTCTGTGCCTTCTGGCGTCGCTCGGGCTTGGCACGCCGCTCAATCTTGACACGGCGGTCCGCAGGCACGGCCGTAGTCTGCGTTTCGGTCGACATCGTATCCCCCATCGTTTGACCTTGATGCCCCAACAGCTCCCTCAATCGTCCAGACAGCCTGTGAAACTTGAGAATCCAGAGAAAATACGGGGGCAGAGAAGAGTTTGCGGGCCGCAAAACCGCTACAGACGTTGGGACCGTCTGACGGTCTGTTCTCGCTCTACAGGTTGTCATTCCTTTGAGGTTGCGCGCGGCTGCCCGCACTTAGCGAGGGAGTAGAGCGAACCGGACAAAGAGATCCTTCGCTCCGCTCGTTCCTCGCTGCGCTCAGGATGACAACCCGGATGATGCATGCGGGCAGTGAGGCCTGAAGCACAAGCGAAGGAGTCCCAAAGAATTCCCGTCGCTTGCGCGTGGGGCACCAAGGCTGACGGAGTCGGGCGCAAATTTCTTCGTAGGTGCCGGTCCGGTTTCGTGACGCAATCCTGATTATTGGACTGAGCGGCATCACCGCTCGGCCTTCGTGCGCACCCCGTTGTCGTCCGGGCATCATGTCCGGACGGGCGGACGGAACCGATCATGGAAGGAGTCGCATGATGGTCCCATCTCCACGCGCGCGCTCGTGCGGCTTCACTCTGATCGAGCTGCTCGTCGTTCTGGCCATTATTGCGATCCTGGCCGCTCTGCTGCTGCCAGCGGTCCAGAGCGCGCGCGAAGCGGCGCGGCGAGTGCAATGTAGCAACCACCTGAAGCAGATCGGGGTAGCGCTGGCCAACTATGCGACCAGCCACGGCGTGTTCCCGCCGGGCCGCATGGATCCCGACTGGTCCAGGAATGGGGTGCCCCAGCCCGCCTACACCGACTACAACGGCGCCGAACCGGGCGGTCCGGGGATTTGGCTGGGGCACTTCTCGGTGCACTGCCACATCCTGGCTTACCTCGAGCAGGCCGCAGCGTACAACGCCGTCAACTTCAGTCCAACCAGCACGGCGCGGCTGTACCGCGCCGGGACGAGCCGCACGGTCACCCTGTCGCCGAACCTGACCGCTTTCCAGATTGCGGCGGACACGTTCCTCTGTCCGTCCGACGCGAACGGGTCGCCGGGCGGCACGAGCGAGAACAACTACCGCTACAACTTCGGCGGAAGCACGCCGTTCGCCGGCGGCCTGGATCCGAATCATCAGAACGACCGGGCAGGCAGAGGCAACGGGGCCTTCACGATCGGCTGGTGCTTCCGGCCGGGTGATTTCACCGACGGCCTGACGCACACCGCCGTGTTCAGCGAGCGCACGAAGGGGACTGGCCGGGACAACCGCACCAGCCGGGCAACTCGAGCGGACATGATCGTCTCACCGGTCCGCTTCCGGTCGGGCCTGCCGAACATCCAGGCGATGTACGGCGCGTGCCTCGGCGCGCGGGGAACGGCGAGCGGCTTCAACTTCACGGCGCCGGGGCGGTTCTTGCCCACGAGCGACTTCTCGAACGGATGGCCTTTCGGCTGGTACGTCTCCGCGCTGTACAACCACGTGGCGCCGCCGAACTGGGCGGGGTTCGACTGTGGCGCATCCAGCGCGATCGCCGATACGCCCGGCGAGCACGCCATCGTGACGGCGCGGAGCTGCCACCCGGACGGGGTGAACGTGCTCACCGGAGACGGCTCGGTGCGATTCGTGCAGGATTCGATCGACCGGGAAATCTGGCGAGCGCTCGGCACGCGCAACGGCGGCGAGCTGGCGGAGCGGTTCTGAACGGACGAGCCATTCATCAAGGAGTCACGGCGGCGACCAGCAGCTCCAGCGCGCGGTTCTCCATATCCCGCCCTTCGATCCGAGCGTCGTTCCAGCTCACAACCAGATCCAGACTCGGCAGGATCACCATCGCGCGGATCCCGCCGTGCCCGAAGGCGCCGTAGGTGTCCGGTGGGGCCGCGGGCCAGTGGCGCGCCCTCGTCCGGTCCACGCCATTCGTCCACCATGCATAGCTGTAACTACCGAAGTGATCGGTCTGGTTGTTCCCGCCGCCGAGCGAGCGCTGGCCGCGGATCATCTCAGCCTGCTCCCCCGTGGTCCGAGGCAAATCCGGGACGACCGCGCTTGTGGTCGCGCGCGCCACATGCTCGGCGCGGATCACGCGCACGCCGTTCCACTCGCCGTGCCGGAGGTAGAGCAGACCGAAGCGGGCAAAATCACGCACGGAGATCGCGAGACGCGCGGGCCGGTCGTGCACTCCGAACGCGGTCAGCGTCGGGCGGTCCTCGCATCCGAGCAGGTCGGTCAGCATCGGGTGCAGAACATCGTCGTCGACCGTCTCCCAGGTGGCGCCCCAGACGCGCAGGAAGAGCGTATCGGCGAAGAGGGCGATCTGGTAGTCGCTGTAGTCAAACGCCTCGCCGGGCCGCTCGCGCACGCCGTAGCACGAGGTCTGGCAGGCCAGATGCCGCCAGCGGATGCCGCGGTCCTTGAACCCGAGCGCCGCGTTCAGCTCCCGCAATCTCGGCTCCAGCGCGGCCACGGGAGACTCGACGCTCTCGATCTTGCCCTCTTCCAGCGCGCGGAACAGGAAGTGCGTGAACCAGGGCTTGCAGGCCGATGCGACGTCCGCTCGCCGGGCAATATCTCCCCAAGCATACGCGAGGGTACCGTGTCGCACCACGCAGCCGCGCCCGGCGACGTAGTCGCGGAAGGCGTCCAGACGCGGGGCGCTCAACCCGACCGCTTGCGGCGCGCACCGCTCCCAGGTCGCGCCGGGGAACGCCGGCTCGGGCGGGCCCACGCCGGCGGCGGCGACAAGAGCAACAACGATGGCAACAGGCATTGCAAGAGGCCCCCGTTCGGCAAGCCGCGCCCTTACGCGAGTAGCTCGTGACGCACGCGCGGCTGATCGGTGGGACCAATGAGCCGCTGGTTCAGCCCCTGGAATCGGAAGCTCAGCCGCTGCGGATCGAGCCCCATCAGATGCAGGATGGTGGCCTGCAGATCGTACACCGGAACCTCGTCTCGGGTGATGAAGTAGCTCAGTTCATCCGTCTCGCCGAAGACAATGCCCGGCTTGACGCCGCCGCCGGCCATCCAGAGCGTAAAGCAGTGGGGGTGGTGGTCCCGGCCAAGAAACTTCGAGCCGCCGCGTGCCTCGTTCATGGCGGTCCGTCCGAACTCGCCCCCCCAGATAACGAGCGTCTGATCGAGCAGGCCGCGCGCCTTGAGATCCTTGACCAGCGCCGCGATCGGCCGGTCGATCTCCTGGCACTTCTTCGGCAGGTGCGAGACGATGTCGTCGCCGGCGCTGGTGCCGTGCGTGTCCCAGCCCCAATCGAAGAGCTGAACGAACCGCACGCCGCGTTCGACCAGCCGCCGCGCCTGCAAGCAGTTGTTGGCGAACGAGCCGGCCCCCGGTTGCGCCCCGTACATGGCCAGGGTCTGCGGCGACTCCTTCGAGATGTCCATGACGTCGGGGACGGAGACCTGCATGCGGTACGCCAGCTCGTACTGCGCAATCCGCGTGAGCGTCTCCGGATCGCCGAACTGCTGGAGTTCGAACTCATTGAGCCGCCGCAGCGCGTCCAGGCTGCGCCGGCGGTCCGCGCGGTTCATCCCTTTCGGGTCGGACACGTAGAGGATCGGTTCTCCCTCCGAGCGGCACTGCACCCCCTGGAACACCGTGGGCAGGAAGCCGGTGCCCCAGAGCGCCTTGCCCCCGGTCGGATCGGTGCCGCCGGAGAGCAGCACGACGAAGCCCGGCAGGTCCTGGTTCTCCGAGCCGAGGCCGTAGGTGATCCACGAGCCCATCGAGGGGGATCCGGCGCGCGGTGCGCCGGTGAACAGAAAGAGCTCGGCCGGCGCGTGGTTGAACTGGTCGGTGTGCATCGATCGGATGATTGCCATGTCATCGACGATGCCGGCCGTGTGCGGCAGCAGCTCGGAGACCCAGGCGCCGCTGCTGCCGTGCTGCGCGAACTTGTACGGCGTGCCGAGCAGCATCGGGTGCCCCTTGATGAACGGGAACCGCGCGTCCTTGAGCAGCTCGTCCGGGCAGGGCTTCATGTTGTTTTCGACCAGCTTCGGCTTCCAGTCGAACAGCTCCTGCTGGGGCGGCCCGCCGGACATGTGCAGGTAGATGACGGATTTGGCCTTCGCAGCGAATCGCGGCGGCTTGGCCGCGAGCGGGTTGGCGGTTGCGCGCACGCTGGCGCCGGGC
This sequence comes from Planctomycetia bacterium, assembly GCA_041487215.1. Taxonomy (GTDB): domain Bacteria; phylum Planctomycetota; class Planctomycetia; order JALXBF01; family JBGPMX01; genus JBGPMX01. Next base: position 7,846 of record JBGPMX010000202.1, read on the forward strand.
GACTCCTGATCGATCATCGCGGCCAGGGCGATGGCGCCGACGCCCACCTGACACTGCCGGAAGAAGTGACGCCGCGTAGTCGCGCGGGCACGCTCGAGGTAGAAGTTCATAATTTCGCCTCCTTCATCGGTCCAAGCTGGGTCCGGTGATTCCTGCGCTTAGTGCCCGCGAAAAAATAACTTGACCAATGGACCCACTTGAAAGAGAGAATTCGCCGCGGATGGAGTGTGGACGGTGCTTCACGTCGCCCGACCCGAACGGCCACGAAGCTCGGCGCAATCTCTCTTACAAAGCGGGCCCGGCCCCATGAGCCGCCCGGAAATGGAGCAA
>JBGPMX010000203.1:0-8163 GCA_041487215.1 Planctomycetia bacterium
CATGCCAGTTTTGTTGCGCTGATACCCCCCCTTGTCCCCCCCTTAGCAAGGGGGGGAAGGGGGGGTATCAGCCGCCCTCGCGCGCAAACGTTTCGTCGCGATCGCTGGCCGGCAGCGAACGCGCAGCGCACCTGAAAAGCCCGTGCTTTTCATCCGCCCACCCCCGACCCCTCTCGCTCCCAGGACCGGCCAAGCAATCAGCGCGGTCAATGCTCGGCCTTGCCGAGCTGCCGGAGCAGGTCGGCGAGCCGCTTCTGATTCAGCTCCTGGCGGAACGGATTCTGGTTGTTCGGCGCGCCGCTCCCGGCCGCCATCCCGCCCCCCGCCATGCCCATCCCGGTCCCTCTGCCGCCCCCCGTGCCGGGTCCGCCACCGGGCAGGCGGCCACGCGGCAGTTCGACGGATGCGAGTGACGCCTTCTGCTCTTCCGTGAGAACCGCCTCGATGGATTCGAGCTGCTCCTTCGCCTGCTCGTCCGTCATTTCCTCGCTTTCGCTCAGCTGTTCCAAGATAGGAGCCAGTTGATTCGCCTGGTCGGCCGACAGCTCGATGCGCACGCCGCGGCCGAGCAGATCTAGCTTCGCCACCAGTGCGGTGAGATTCCGGGCCGGCGAAGTGGCGGTGCCGGGTCCGCCCGCCATACCGGCGCCGCCCCCGCCCCCCTGCGTGCGCGCCCTCATGCGCTGTACGACCGCTTCCGCCTCGGCAGCGTCCACGAAGCCATCGCCATTCGGGTCCATGGTGCTGAAGAACTGCTGCGCGAATTCGTTCAGCTCGTCCTTTGTCACCTTGCCGTCGCCGTCCTTGTCGTTCTGCTTGATCCACGCCGCTCCGTTCTCGGGGGGCGTGAAGCCGCCTCCCGGCCCGCCCGCTCCGGCGCCGGGCCCACCAGGACCGCCGCCCGCTCCGCCCGGCATGCCGCCCCCCATACCGCCCCGCATGCCGCCCTGCATCCCTCCACCGCCCGGGCCGCCTGGTGTGCCGATCGCGGTGGACGAGCCTGTCGTGCGGCGGCTCTCGTCGTAGCTGGCGGCAGACTGCGGCGAAAGGCTGACGGTCTCCATGGCGGAGCGTGCCTGCACCACAATCAGAGTGGCACCGACGCCGATCGCGGCGCCCGCCAAGGCGGAAATTGTGTGCTGGATGGCATTCGACATCGGGATCTCCTCGAGGATGAGGCCGAAAAAGTATCGGGCCCAGTTCGAGCCACGAGCATAGCCGCCGGGTGCCGGCTCCTCAAGTTCGTGATTGACGCCTGGGCGGGGTTGCAGTATCTTCCGCCCCCTCACCTCTTCCCTTTCAGGGCGAACAGACGGCACGGAGGACCGCGGTATGCTGATCAGCATGCTCCGAGAGGCATCGGCTGCTCACGGGTCCGGCATGGCGCTCGTTCAGGGCCGGCGTCGGGTCAGCTATCAAGAACTATGCGATCGAGTCCAGTCTGCCGCGATCCGGCTGGCCGATCACGGGGTCGGCCCGGGGAGTCGCGTCTGCTACGCCGGGGACGACGCCGCCGGCTTCGCGGTCTCGCTCTTCGCGGCGGCCTCGCTGGGCGCGGTGCTGGTGGCCGGGCTGGCGCTCGATGCACCGGCATCGGGCGGGGGCGACGGCGGTGACTCCAATTTGTGCGGCGCCGATTTCCTGGTGGTTTCGGCCGAGCCCGCGATGATCGAGCGATCGCGCATGGCGCGCTGGGCGCTGCCTTCCATCGCGCTCTCCGAGCCGGCCGGCGGCTCGGACACCCCGCGGGCGCCGCTCGAGCGCCAGACCGGGGTCGTGCTGGCCGAGCCGCATCCTGAGCGGGCGGCGGCCGTACTGCGCAGCCAGGCGAACCTGGCGCACGAGGCGCACGCCGTGGCCGACGCGCTGGCGCTCAGCCCGAGCGACCGCGTGGTCGCCACGCTCCCTGTCGATCGCAGCCCCGGGCTGTGCCTGGCCCTGCTGGCCGCCATACGCGCGCACGCGACCGTCTCCCTTTGCGCTGCGGCCGGCCGCGACGTTCTCCGCGCGCTGCTCGCCGACTCCGCGCCCACGGTTCTCATCACCGATTGCCAGACGCTGGCCACGCACCTGGACGGGTCGGAGCCCTGGCTGGGCGCCGTCCGCACCGTGGTCTGCCCGAGGCTGGAACTGGACGAGCGGGTGGCGGAGGCGCGCGCACGCGTGCCGGGAAAGCTCTTGACCTTCTATCATCGCCCCGAGGCGGGCCTGGTCGCGCTCAATTCGCACGCGTCGGCACTGGACTGCCTGGGGGATCCCCTGGCCGGCGTGCGGGTTTCGCTGGAGCGAGCGGCCGGGACGGGCCTGCACGGCGAGGCGGCAACGTGGAACTTCGGGAGCTTCGTTTGCTTCCGGACCTTCCCGCCGATCCTGGGCGAGGGCTCGGAGCCGGTGAGCGAACCGGGCGTGCCGGGTCGCATCGTCATCGAGAGCCCGGCGATGGCCGCGGCAGCCATCCGAAACGGGCGGGTCGAGACACCCGATCGCGGCTTCTTCGACGCCGACGGCCGGCTACACCTGCTGCCCCGCGGCCATGCGCCGGCCGCGGCGCGCCGCAGCGCCTGACCGCTTGGAGCAGCGCGAGATTGGGCATGCGCGTCATCGACGCGGACACGAACCGCACGAATGCAGTTCCTACGAACCTGCGCACACCACGAACAGAATGCCGGAGACAGGATTTGAACCTGCACGGCCTTGTGGGCCGCCAGCCCCTCAAGCTGGTGCGTCTGCCAGTTCCGCCACTCCGGCTCGCTCCCGAACCGGTTTAAGCTACTGAGTCGTCCAGCGGGGTGTCAACGCCAATGCCCAGGCTTTACTGCGCAACGCCATCCCCTATAATCGGCCTGGGTTCAGAAGAGTCTGAATTCCGGCGAATTCAGCTACATCGAGAGGATCTCTTGGCCCGGGCCGGAGATGGAGCCACTGCGGGCGGGCTCCGTGCACGAAGCTCGTTGTCGCTCCGAACTTTTCTCGGACGTCGGCACGGCCTTGCGATCGCGCAGTCGCTCCATTCGTAGGTCAATTCGTACACGTTATTTTTTTCGCGGGGCCCTTAGAGTGCGGCTCACTTCTCGCCGGACCCGCGATCCGTCGAGGCTTCATGATCACGGCGCCGAAGGATCTTGTCGAACGGCTCGAGGCGCACATCGGGCGAGTCCTGCTGGGGAAACCCGAAGCGATCAAGCTAACACTGGTCGCTCTGATCGGTGAGGGGCACGTATTGATCGAGGACGTGCCGGGGGTCGGCAAGACGCTGCTCGCGCGTGCCCTCGCCCGTTCGATCGGCGGCAGCTTCCGGCGCATCCAGTTCACCCCCGACCTGCTCCCCAGCGACATCATCGGCACCAACGTCTTCAACGCCCCGTCCGGGCAGTTCTCGTTCAAGCCGGGTCCGATCTTCGCCAACGTGGTGCTGGCCGACGAGATCAACCGCACCACGCCGCGCACGCAGAGCGCCCTGCTCGAGGCGATGAACGACCGCCAGGTATCGGTGGACGGCGAGACGTATCGACTCGAGCCGCCGTTCATGGTGCTGGCCACGCAGAACCCGTTCGAGTTCGAGGGGACGTACGCGCTCCCCGAGAGCCAGCTCGACCGGTTCATGCTGCGCATCCGCATCGGCTACCCGCGTCGCGTGGACGAATTGCAGCTGCTGGCCGAGCATCGGCGGAGCGAGCCGATCGATCAGCTCGAGCAGGTGATCGCACCGTCCGATCTGCTCGGCCTCCAGGCGTCCGTCCGCGAGGTCCGGCTGGCCGACGAGCTGTCCGAGTACCTCATGGACATCATTGACGCGACCCGTCACAGCCCGGACCTGCACGTGGGAGCCAGCCCGCGCGGCGCTCTGTCGCTCTACCGTGCCGCGCAGGGGATGGCGTTCGTGGAGAACCGTGACTACGTGGTGCCGGACGACATCAAACGGCTCGCGGTCCCGGTGCTCGCGCACCGTGTGATCGGGAAATCCTTCTTGCAGGACGGCGAGCCGGGCCGGGCCGACTCGGTGATTCGGGACCTGGTGGAACAGATTCCCGTACCGGGGTGAGCGACTTAAGAGGCCCGACAGCGCGAGGTATCAGGCGCGCTGACGTACACGGTGGCGGGCTGGATGAACGGCGCCCGCGCGATGCGTTTCTGTCGCCCTTCCAGGGCTGGGTGGATGTTCGGAATCGGTTCCAGGGGTTGCGCCGGGCTCACCCCTGGCTAACGACGATTCCCCTCGATGTGGCGGCCGTCATGCTCAGTCGGGTTGCGTGCCCCGTATCCAGGCCGCTTTTTTGAGGTGAGGGGGCCTCACCGGCGGTGGACATTCTCGTGCCTTCATCGATCGAACACTCCGTGCTCGACGGCGCGGCGCCCGCCACGGAAGGGCCGGCCGACGGGCTCGCGGCGACCGGCACCGCTGCGGTGCCGCGGCGGCGGCTGCGCGTGACGCGCGCCGGCTGGGCCGCGATCGCGCTCACCGGCTGGATCTTCGCGGCGGCGGTCATGAGCCATGCCAGCCTGATGCTGCTCGTCTTCTGCATCCTCGTCTCCGTGGTGGCCGTCGGGGCGATCGAGACCGTGGGGAACCTGAGGAAGCTCGAGGCGGTGCGGCGTCTGCCCGATCACGCGGTGGCGGGGCGGCCGTTCCGGATCGAGGTGGAGCTCTCGAACCGCCGCTGGATCGGCGCGGCACGCGCGGTGACGGTGTCGGCCGAGCCGCCCGAGGCGGCGGGGCCGGACGCACACGGCCTGTTCGTGCCGGTCATTCCGCCCGGCAGCCGAGTCGTCGAGCGCCAGGAGGTCGTGGTTCCCGAGCGCGGCTTGTACCGGCTGCCGCAGCTGGAGCTGGCAAGCCAGTTTCCGTTCGCCTTCCTGGAGCAACGCGTGCAGCTCGGCGGCGTGCAGCAGCTGCTCGTGTTCCCGCGCCTGGGCCGGCTGCGCCGCCGCTTCCTGGAGATGGACGCCGCGAGCCACCCGCAGCAGACGGGCCGGCGGCCGCGGCCCTCCGCACTGGAGGGGGACTACCACGGGCTGCGTGATTTTCGCACCGGGGACAGCGCGCGCTGGATCCACTGGGCGACGTCAGCGCGGCGCGGCAAGCTGATGGTGAAGGAGTTCGAGTCGCCGCGCAACCGGGACGTGGCTGTCCTGCTCGACGCCTGGCTCCCCGCGCAGCCGGACGCGTACCATCGCTCGCTACTCGAACGCGCGGTCAGCTTCGCGGCGACGCTGCTCGCCGAGCTGTGCGGCCGGCCCGGTCTGCACATCGTGCTCGGCATCGCTGCCGACCGGCCGCTGGTGCGGCACGGCCAGGCGTCGCAGCGGCTGCTGCGCGAGTTCCTCACCGAGCTGGCGCTGGTTCAGGGCAGCGCCGCCCCCGCCTGGGAATCACTCTTCGCCGGTCTGCCCCCGACCTGGATCGGCTGGATGCGTGTCACCGCGGTGAGCCCGCGTCCGCTGCACGCGGTGCCAAGTTACGAGTCGGCACGCCGGTCGGTGCTGCGCAATGGGCACCGCGCCGCGGGCCGGCTATCGGAAATCGATGTCGGCAGCCGCGAGGCCCGTGAGGTGTTCGATCTGGAATGAGCACTCCTCTGAGCTATGCGGTGGCGATGCCGCGGGGGGCCGAGCCCGGGCGACTGCTCGATGTACGGCTCGTGTTCTTCGCCACCGTCTATGCGCTCGTCTCGGTCGCTACCTTTTGCATGTGGCTGGGCGAGGACGAGGCGTTTCCCTACCCCTGGTTGGTGCTGTCAGCCGCGCTGGCCGCCCTGGTGCTCACCGATGGCCGGCAGCTGCTGGCCATTCCCCCCGTGCTCACGGGTTGGCTCGCGCTCGGCGTCCTGGCGTTGTTCGCCTGGGAGGAGCTGCGCGAATGGCAGTTCGACCCCGTCATGCCGCTCGGCCACCTGCTGATCTACCTGGAGCTCAGCTTCTTCTTCCATCGCAAAAAGGCCTGGTATCTCTGGGCGATGGTCTTCATGAGTTTTCTGCAGGTGGTGATCGCGGCTCTGCACAGCAACAAGCTGCTCTTCGGGGTCTTGCTCGCGCTATACGTGTTGCTCGGGCTGGTCACGCTGACCCAGTTCCTGGTGGTGTTCGAACTCGAGCGGCATGGCCGGCCGGGCGTTGTGCCGGCGCGGCGACTTGCGGGGGCTTTCAGCCAATCCCTGCGCTCGGCCGCCGTCATCCTCGGCATCGCCGCCGTGCTCTTCCTGTTCATCCCGCGGCACGGTCAGGCGCCCTGGACGCAGTCGCAGATCGTGCCGGGCACGCACCTGTCGGGCTTCGACGAGCAGATCCAGCTCGGGCAGCTCGGCCAGATCCTCGAGAACGACGATGAGGTCATGACGGTGCGGCTGTTCGACGAGATGGGGCATTCGTACAAACCGGCCGACGAGCCACTCTGGCGCGGCGTGGCGCTGACGGCGTACCAGGCCGGGCGCTGGCGGCGGATCACCGGGCTGGGAAGGCCGCTCGCGGCGCGCAAGGAGTACGACGGAACGCCGACGATCCGCCAGGAGATCCGACTTCAGCATCTGCACCGCGAGATCCTCTTTGGCATGCGCCCGGTGCTCGCGGGCGCCACGCGGGACGGCACGCCGCTCGAGCTGGGGCAGATGGACGGCACGCTGATACGGCCCGATTCCGTGGAGCCAGGGACGCTGCAGTACACCATTGATTCGGCGCGCGACGAGCGGACGGAACAGCCGGGCGAGTACACCGCCCGAGTCTCCGCGCAGGAGAGCGGGTGGAGACGCCGGCTCACACAAGTTCCCGAACCGCTGCGTGGCCAGCTCCGTGAGTACAACGCGTCTCTCGGCATCTCCGACGAGGCGACGAGCGAGGAGAGCTGCGGGACACTGGTGGCGCACCTCCGCGATTCCGGCCTGTTTACGTACACGCTCGAGGAATCGGTGGTCGATCCGAGCATCGACGCGGTGCTCGATTTCCTGGTGAACCGCAAGTCGGGGCACTGCGAGTACTTTGCCAGCAGCCTGGCACTCATGCTGCGTGCGCAAAACGTACCGGCTCGGGTGGTGAACGGCTTCAAGGGGGGGGACTGGAACGAGCTGCTGGGTAAGTTCTACGTCGTGCGGCAGAAGCACGCACACAGCTGGGTCGAGGCGATCGTCGGGCCCCCGAACGATTTGCACTGGGTCACGCTGGACCCGACCCCGGTGCAGGGGCGGCAGCGCGTGATGGCCCGCGTCGGGGGCAGGCCCGGTCTCGTGCGGCAGCTGTATGACATGTCGCGCAACCTCTGGGCGGGCTACGTTCTAAACTACAACACGAACGAGCAGGAGGCGACGGTGTACGGCCCGCTACGGCAGTTCTTCAGCGACGCCTCCGATGCCATCCGGGCGGCGGCGCACGAGGGCCCGGCGATCGGCAACGGTTCGTTCAACTGGCGCGCAGCGGCCGTGGCAAGCACCGCGGCGGCCACGGCGCTGACGTTCCTCCTGCTCGCGCGCCGGCTGCTTCGCCCGTGGTCGGCCTCGCCCGTGCTCGAGGCGAGGACGCGCCACGCGGGCGGCGGCTGGCGCGGCGGCTGGCTTGCCTTCGTGCGACGGTTGCTGGCCCTGCTCACCGGCCGTGCACGCAGCGACCGGGGCGCGCTCGCGTTCTACGAGAAGTTTGTAGCGGCTCTGGAACGCCACGGCCTCACCAAGCAGCCGGCCTGGACACCGCGGCAATTCGCGCGGCACGCGGCCGAAGCCTTCACGCAAGCCCCGCGTCTCGCGCCCCTCGCCGGCGTGCCGGACGAGGTGGTGGATTGTTTGTACCGGGTCCGTTTCGGCGCCCGGATGCTGAGCGAAACCGAGAGCGAGCGGATCGGCGAGCGGGTCCGGGCCGTGACCGCGGCGCTCGACCAGGCCAACGGGCGGCGCCGGAGTCTGGGATAGTGTGGCGCGCGCATTTTCGGTCCCCCTCGCCCCCGCGCTCACGGATCATGCGCAGGACAGGGCACAGTGAGTGGCCGGTTGTCATCCTGAGCCAAGCGAGGAACGAGCCCGAGCGAAGGATCTCGCTGCTTCCTTTGGGCGCGGTCCCTTCGCCCTCATGGACCATGGATCATGCGGACGAGAGGGTTCGGGTGAGGACTTCCCCACGTTTCGTGGGCGCTGGTAACGGTGAGATCTTTGGTTTGGTCATCGTTGTTGCGGGCGTGCTCATTGC
>JBGPMX010000204.1:0-8147 GCA_041487215.1 Planctomycetia bacterium
CGATCGGGAAGTTGGCCAGCGGCTCGACGCGGATCGGGCCGGGGTAGTAGTCGCGCAGGAAGGCCGCGCAGGTGAGCCGTGGGGTCCCGTTGACCATCATGCCGCAGCTGCCGCACACGCCCATGCGGCAGCTCCAGCGGTAGCTGAGCGTGCCGTCGACTTCGTCCTTGATCCAGTTGAGGGCGTCGAGCACGACCCAGTCATTGCGGTAGGGGACGTCGTAGCGCTGGGTCGTCGGCTCGGACTCCTGCTCGGGACGGTAACGGGTGACGTCGAGTGTGATCGTCTCTTCGGCCATAGCGGTCTCCGCCTCCCTCGACGGCTCCGCGGAACGCCGTCGCGTCGGCTGTGTCAGGACCCGTAGACGCGTTCCGCGGGCGGCCATTGGGTGATGACTACGTCGAGGTAATCGACGCGCGGCGGCCCGCCGGGCGTGCGGTACGCCATCGAGTGCTTGAGGTAGTGTACGTCGTCGCGCTTGGGGTAGTCGGTGCGCTGGTGCGACCCGCGCGACTCCCGGCGTTCCAGCGCCGAGTGCGCCAGTGCCTGGGCGACATCGAGCATGTAATCCAGCTCGAGCGCCGCGGTCAGCTCGGTGTTGAAGCTCAGGCTGTGGTCGTCGAGCACGACGTCGGCGAAGCGTTCCCGCAGCACGGCGAGCTTGTCGCAGGTGGCGCGGAGCGACGCCTCGGTGCGGTAGATGCCCGCTCCTTCCTCCATGGTGTGCGTCATCTCGTTGCGGATCGTGGCCAGCCGCTCGCGGCCGGTGGTCTTGCCGATGAACCGGCTGGCGATGCGTTGCTGATCGTCGCGCGCCTGCGCCTCGAGGGACGCGGTCTTGATCGGCGGCTGGGCGGCGGCGAACGCGGCCGCCGACCGGCCAGCGCGCGCGCCGAAGACGAGCAGCTCGGTGAGCGAATTCGAGCCCAGGCGGTTGGCGCCGTTGATCGAGACGCAGGCACACTCGCCCGCCGCGTACAGCCCGGCGACGGGGGTGGCGCCGAGCAGGTCGGTGTGCACGCCCCCCATCATGTAGTGCGCCACCGGGCGCACCGGGATCGGCTCGTACACCGGGTCAATTCCCGCGTAGTTCTTGGCCAGCTCGCGCACGAACGGGATCTTTTTGTCGATCTTCTTCTCGCCGAGGTGGCGTACGTCGAGGTGCACGTAGTCGCCGTACGGACCGCTGATGGTGCGCCCCTTCTCGGTTTCCTTGACGAAGGCCTGCGAGAGCTTGTCGCGTGGACCCAGCTCCATGGTGCGCTTCTGGGGGTGCTGGGGCGAGTGGATGTCCACGGGCTTGCCCAGGCCGTAATCCTGGAGGTAGCGGTAGCCGTCCTTGTTGACGAGGATGCCGCCCTCGCTGCGCGCTGCCTCGGTGATCAGGATGCCGGTGCCCGGCAGGCCGGTCGGGTGGTACTGCACGAACTCCAGGTCCTTGAGCGGCACGCCGGCGCGGTAGGCGAGCGCCATGCCGTCGCCGCTCTTGATCGCGGCGTTGGTGGTGAACGGGAAGACGCGACCGGCCCCGCCGGTGCAGAGGATGACCGCGCGTGCCGCAATGGCGCGGAGCTGGCCGGTGCGGAGCTCGATCGCCGCGACCCCCTGACAGCGGCCGTCGTCGACGAGCAGCGTGCTGGCGAACCACTCGTCGTAGCGCACGATCGGGCGGTACTTGAGCGACGTCTGGAACAGCGCGTGCAGCATGTGGAATCCGGTCTTGTCGGCCGCGAACCAGGTGCGCTCGATCCTCATGCCGCCGAACGGCCGCACCGCGACGCTGCCGTCCGGATCACGGCTCCACGGGCAGCCCCAGTGCTCGAGCTGAATCATCTCGGCCGGCGCCTCGCGCACGAACGCCTCGACCGCGTTCTGGTCGGCGAGCCAGTCGGACCCGGTGATGGTGTCGCTGATGTGCGCTTCCAACGAATCGTTCGGCTTGATGACCGCGGCCGCCCCGCCCTCGGCGGAGACGGTGTGGCTGCGCATGGGATAGACTTTGGAGACCATCGCCACCGACAGTTCCGGATTCGTCTCGGCCACCGCGATGGCGGCGCGCAGCCCGGCCCCGCCGCCACCAACGATCAGCACGTCGTGTTCAAGCATGCGTTCGTCTCGAAGAAGGAGCTCGCCCAGCCGGTGAACGGCATAATGTAGCGAAGCCGTCCGCCGAATTCCAGGCGCTCGGCTTGACACGCGCCGGGCAGCCCCGCTACGGTAAAATGAGGTTCATGACGTGGCGAGCGCGCGCCGTGGGGAGCGCGTCTTGGCCTTGCCGCCTCATCCGTTCCGTCACCGATCAGGATGGACCGCCCATGCCTAGCGCGGCATCGTCGCTCGAGCGTCGTGCGATGATAGGAGAGACGCCTTACCGGGCGATCACGTATTCGTCGGTCCTGAGCCTGGCGCTCGGAATCGCCTCGATCCTGGCGTTTGCCCACCTGATCTGCGAGGTTTTCGCGGTGGCCTCGGTCTTGTTCGGGGTGCTCGCGATCCGCCGCGTGAACGCCGCGCCGCAGGAATGGGCCGGCAAGAGTTTGGCGTGCGCGGGCATCGTACTGAGCCTGCTTTTCGGCGGCGGCGCCGCCGCCGTGAACATCGCCACGACCATCGAGCGGCACCAGATGGGACGCGCCACCGCCGATCGGTTTGTCGACAAGCTCTCCAAGGGGGAAATGGAGGCAGCGTTCTGGCTGACTCTGCCGCAGGCGTTCCGCAAGAGCTTGAGCCACACGAACGACATCGAGGACTTGCCGCCGGAGATGGCGAATCTCAAAGAGCGCTACATGGAGTTCCGGCAGGAGAACGAGGCGCTCACGGACATGATCACGACCGGGCGAACGACGATTGAGTTTGAGATGGTCGAGGGGACGGGGGAGTTCCGGGGCCAGGATTTCGCGGTGCTCGTCTACCTAGTGCACTCGCGCGACGGCGACACCCGCCTGATGCTCAACGTCGGCAGCGCGCGCGATCCCGAAAAGTCCGGCAAGAGCTGGTTCGTGCGCGAGACCCACCTGGGCTACGTGCCCCACAGCTTCCAAAGCGGAGCGACGGGGCACGACCACGCGCACTGAGGCGCGCATTTCCGCGCCCCTCCGCCACTCCGAGCGCGCGAGCTCTGGAACGGGGGATCACGCGCGAGTTTTTCACGTCTGGTCGCGCCTTGCGAGCGCGCTGCCTGCTCAAGGCTTCGAGCCCCGGTACGTCGCGTAGCAGCTATCGGTCTCCCAGAGACGCACTTCGACGACCGGGTAGCCGCGCGCCGCGACGAAGTCGAAGATCAGCCGTGCAATCGACTCGGCCGTCGGGTTGTCGTCCATCACGTACACCGGCTCGCGGCTGGCGCGCAGCATCGGCAGCACCGGATCGTCGCGGTGCAGCAGCATCTTGTGGTCCAGGTTCTCCTCGATCCAGCTGCTCACCACGCGCTTGATCTCGCCGAAGTCGAACACCATGCCGCGCGCGTCGACGCTGTCCGCCTCGAGCGTGATGACGGCCCGGCCGTTGTGGCCGTGCAGGTGCCGGCACTTCCCATCGTAGTGCAGCAAGCGGTGGCCGTAGCAGAACGGGATCTCGCGCGTCACCTGGTACATGATCAGCGGCTCAATGGCATGAATTAGGGCCCGTGCACGTACGGGGTCGGGTCGTGCAGCCCCGCGGATCGAAAGCCTGCGCGGCGCTCCGCGCATTTGTTGCAGGCGCCGCACGACCGTTCGCCCACCGGGTTGATACACGACCAGGTCAGTGCCAGCGGCAGCCCGCCGCCGCGGCGCACCACCTCGACCTTGTCCAGCGTGCCCAGCGGCCGCAGCAGCCGGACGCGTGTGCCGAGCGACCGCTCGATGAGCCGCTCGAGCGACGCGAAGAATTCCGGCGTGCTGTCCGGGAACGGGTTCGAGCGGAGCACGGCGAGGGCCAGCGACGGCACCTGGTGCAGCGCGCACCACACCGCGGTCTTCGTGATCAGAAACAGGTTCCGGCCGGGCAAGAAAACCGCCGCGTCGGGGCTGTCGCCCGCCGGCACGCGCGCGCCGCCGGTGCTCCAGTGCTTACCGTACACGTCGCCGACCGGCTGGTCGAGCAGCTGGAGCGGCTCGAGCCCCGTGCGGGCGATCGCAGCCAGGAACCGCCGCAGATGCTCGAGCTCGGCCTGCTCCCAGCGCAGGCCGCCCCGCACGTAGATCGGAACGACTCGGGCACGCCGTTCGAGCAGCTCGGCGATCAGCACCGAGCTGTCGATCCCGCCGCTGGCCAGAACCGCCGTTCGCTCGCCCGCCTCAGCGACGGCCATGCGCCATCCAGCTCACGAGCCAGAGGATCCCCGTCAGCACCGCGCTCAGGAGCAGGCAGGTCGCCAGCGGGAAAAGGAACGTGGAGCCGTCGCGGCGGATCATGACATCCCCGGGCAGCCGCGCCAGCTGGTCGCCGCGGGGCGAAAGTGGCATGGCACAAAAAAAAGACGGTAGCCGGAGGCGTAGGCGACTAAGGCCTTCGTGCGCGGGACTTTGTCGCTTGCCGGCTACCGTCGCGAGGTACCGTAACCGGCAAGCAGCGGGCCTGTCAATGACCTCATCTATTTTTGCACCACCCAGGTCCAGTGACGGTCCGATGTCGGACGGACCGTGTCGGGCGAGCGGCCGAGCGACGTGGCGAGCGCACGCACCTCATCGAGCGTCAACGCCGCGCGGAGCGACGCCTCGAACAGGTCACGCTGCGCTTCGGTCGCGTCGCCGGCGTACGCGTCCACCAGCCGCCGCACGGCGGAGTCGTCGGGCGGGCGGACGAGGTCGCGCACAAACAGCGTGCCCCCCGGCGCGAGCACGCGGAGCAGCTCGCCCATCGCCCGCGCCGGGTACTCCAGGTGGTGCACCAGGCTGTTGGCGATGACGGCGCCGAAGGAGCCGGCGTCGAACGGCAGGTTGGCGGCATCGAGGCGCTCGAGATGGATCCGGCCGACCAGGCCCGCTCCCGCGACGTTCTCCGCCGCGCGTTCGAGCATGGACATGGCCGCGTCCGCGGCGAGCACGCAGGCACGCTTCTCGCGCCGGCACAGCTCGATCGGGATCAGCGCGGTCCCCGTGCCGGCGTCGAGGATTTTCCACCCCTGGGCGTGCACGCTCAGGAAGTCGTCGACAAAGCGGTGGTTCACCGCGCGGTGATCCATCGTGTCGTAGGCGTATGCTTCCTCCTCGCTGTCCATCCGTTCCGGCTCGAGCATTCGGGCAAGCATGCGGGACTCCTGAGCGTAACAAAACGTTGACGGCAGCCTGCCCGGCAGCGGAGAATGGCAGACACTTCTCGGCAAAACCGCGCCGGGCAGCGAACCGACCCAGGGAGCACATCGTATCACATGTCGAGAACAGTGCGGGACCGCTCGGACCTGGCCTCCCTAAGCGACGAGGAGCTCGTGGGCCGCTACCGTGCCGGTGTGGGCCGGGCCTTCACCGAGCTGGTGCATCGTTACGAGCGCGAGCTGTACAACTACCTGCGGCGCTACCTGGGCGACCCCACGCTCGCCGAGGACGTCTTCCAGAACACCTTCCTGCAGGTTCATCTGAAGCTCGACCTGTATGAGAAGGGCCGGCTGGTTCGTCCCTGGCTGTACACGATCGCGACGCACCAGGCGATCGACGCCCTGCGCAAGGCCAGCCGTCATCGCCCGCTGAGCCTGGACGGACACGCCGCGGCGTGCCAGGAGGGCGCAGGCAGCTTCGCGGAGATGCTCGCGGGGCAGGACCTGGATCCGCTCGCCGAGCTCGAGCGCGCGGAGCGGCGCCGCTCGGTGCGGCATGCGCTCGATGGGTTGCCGCCGTACCTCCGGTCGGTGCTGGTGATGGCGTACTACCGCGGGCTGAAGTACCGGGAGATTGCCGACGAGCTCGGCATCCCGGTAGGTACCGTCAAGTCCCGGCTGCACGCGGCCGTCGCCAAGCTCGGCCAGATCTGGAAAGAGTCTCAACCCTTGGTGGGGCACTAGCGCCATGCACGAGGAAGCGGAACTGGTTGGTTACTTGCTCGGCGCGCTCGACCCCGAGGACGCCGAACGCGTCGAGCAACGCGTGGCCGAGGATCCCGCGGCGCGCGCAAAGCTCGAACGGATCTCGCGCGCGCTCTGGCCCGTCGGGCCGGCGGCGCAAGACGTCGCCCCGCCCCCAGGCCTGGCGGATCGCGCCGTCCGGCTGGTCCAGCGGCATCGCCACGCCGAGCCGTGGGTGACCGGCACCGCGGGGACCTGGCGGCTCAGCGACCTGGCCATCGCGGCCAGCATTCTGGTCATCTTCTCGAGCGTGATCTTCCCGGCGATCACCCAGTCACGCCGCCAGAGCGCGCTCGCGCAGTGCAGCAACAACCTGCGCACGATCGCTGTCGCCATGGAGAGCTACGCCCAGCACCATAACCAGTATCTGCCGTTTGCGCCGGCGCGCGGTTCTCGGACGGGCACGAACATGTCCGCTGCACTGCTGGTCGACGCGGGATTTGTCAGCGACCCGTCCGTGTTCCTGTGCCCGGGAGTCGCGCACGACGGATTCACCATCCCGCGTTCCAGCCCGCTGCGCGGCGTGGCGGACGACGTGAGCCGCATTGCCCCCGTGCTGGGCGACTACGCCTTCTCGCTCGGCGTCAATGTCTTCGGCCAGTACCGGGCGCCGCGCATCCGCGAAGCCCCCGGCGGGCTGGTCGCCGCCGATCTCCCCGCGGCTCGGCCGAACGGCGACTGCGCGATCGGCAACAGCGCGAACCACGGCGGCTGCGGGCAGAATCTGGCCTTCGCCGATGGGCACGTTGCGTTCTCGAACTCCCCCGATGCCGGGCCGGATCGCGACAACATCTACGAGAACCAGAACCACTTCATCGGCCCCGGCCTGAACTGGAACGACCCGGTGCTCAGCCTGCGCAGCAACGAGCCGGGCGAAGACTAGTCCGATCGCTCTGGGCGGACTCCGATCGCTCGGATAGAATCTCGCCGCCTCATTCTCTCCCGAATCGGCAAGGATGCCCGCCATGACCGCACGACGCACCGCGTCCGCTCTCGCCTTGTTCCTTTCGCTGGTCTCTTCCGCAGCCGCCGCCGACCCGCCCGAGGATCCGGGCCTGTCCGATGCGTGTCTGCACGCCGTGCGGTTTGTCGACGAGCGGCAAGGCTGGGCGGTCGGGGACCGCGGCGTGATCTGGCACAGCGACAACGGGGGCACGTCCTGGGAACGCCAGACGAGCGGCACGGTCTGCGCGCTGCATGCGCTGTGCTTCGCGGGGGACAAGACCGGCTGGATCGTGGGCGGCCAGGGGCTGCCCTATAGCCCGGCCAGTTCCGGGCTCGTGCTCGCCACTCGGGACGGCGGGCTACGCTGGGAGCCGGTCAGCTGGCAGCAGTTTCCCAGGCTGCTCGGGGTCCAGTTCGTGAACGGCAAATCGGGCTGGGCCTGGGGTGAGTCGTCGGAGTTCTTCCCGACCGGGCTATTCGCGAGCGAAACGGCGGGACAGAAGTGGGTTCCAGCCGCCGGGCCGCCGGCGCGCGGCTGGATGGCCGGCCTGTTCCCGAGCGCCGAGCAGGGGGTGTTGGGGGGCCCGGCCGGCGCTTCCGCGCTCGTTTCGCAGCGCGCCCTGCGCGGCGTCAAGCCGGGCGCGCTCGGAGCCGTCGGGGTCCGGGCCATGACGGCATCGGACGACGGCACCTGCTGGGCCGTCGGCGACGGCGGCACCGTGCTACGCAGCGATACGCAAGGTGCGAGCTGGGCGCTGTCGGGCGGACCATTCTCCACGGCGCACCGGCTGCTCTTCGACTGGCGCGGGGTCCATGCGCGGGGTCCATCGGTCTGGGTGGTGGGCCGGCCGGGGAGCGTCGTGCTATACAGCCCGGATTCCGGCGCCAGCTGGCAGCCGCGGTTCACCGGGCAGAACCTGCCGCTCGAATCGATCTGGTTCCAGGACGCGCGGCGCGGCTGGGCCGTCGGGGCCCTGGGCACCATCCTGGCGACCGAGGATGGCGGGGCGTCGTGGCGCGTACAGCGTGGCGGGGGCGAGCGTGCGGCGGTGCTGGCCGTGCATGGCGATGCTCTGTCCGCGCCGCTCCTGACGCATGCGCGGCTCGCGAACGACCAGGGCTACCTGGCGGTGGACCTGGCGATGGTGCGGCCGCCCGACGGCGC
>JBGPMX010000205.1:0-8133 GCA_041487215.1 Planctomycetia bacterium
CAGGATGAAGAGCGCGAGCGCCTGGCCGAGCATCGCACCCAGCACCATCTCGCGCCCTACCGCCAGCCCGAACGGGAGCCACTGTGCCGCCGGCGCCACGCGGGCGAGCGGATCGGACACCGCAGTCGGCGGCGACCCGGCCCAGACGAGCGCCAGCGCAACCGCCAGCCCGATCTTCGCCAGCCGCGGCACGTAGCGGCCCCCGAAGATCGGCAGCATTCCCACGAACGTCGCCGTGCGAGCCAGCACCAAGCTGAAGCCGAGCACCCAGCCCTCGATCACCGCACCACCTCCGCCGCCTGCCAGAGCATGCGGACCACGAAGTGGATAGCGAGCTGCAAGGCCCAGGGAAGCGTCAGCACCATCACCACGGCCACGGCAACCATGCGGGGCACGAACGTCAGCGTCTGCTCCTGGATGCTCGTGACCGTCTGGAACAGGCTCACCAGCAGCCCGACGATGAGGCTGGCCGCCAGCGTGGGCAGCGAAAGCAGCAGCGCGGTCCAGAGAAACTCGCGTCCCAACTGCACCACCTGGGCGATCGACATCGCATCATCCCCCCGACCCAAAACTCATGCTCAGCCCGCGCGCCACCAGGTGCCACCCGTCCGCCAGCACGAACAAGAGAATCTTGAACGGGGTCGAGATCACCACGGGCGGCATCATCATCATCCCCAGCGACATCAGCACGGTGGACACCACCAGGTCGACCAGCAGGAACGGTATATAGATGCAGAAGCCCATGAGGAACGCCGTCTTCAGCTCGCTGATCACGAAGGCGGGGACCAGGACGTGTATGGGCGTGTCCGCCGCGTCCTGCGGCGGCTCGGTGTTCGACATGTGGATGAACAGCGCGAGGTCCTGTTTGCGCGTCTGGTGCAGCATGAACTTCTGGAGCGCGGCGACGCCCGCGCGATACGCGTCCGGCCCGCTCAGCTCGCCGTCCAGGTACGGCGTCACCGCCCGCGTGCTGATCTCGTCCCAGGTCGGCGCCATGACGAACAGCGTCATGAACAGGGCCAGGCCGATGAGCACGGGATTGGGCGGGATCTCCTGCGTCGTCAGCGCCCGCCGCACGAACGACAGGACGATCACGATGCGTGTGAACGACGTCAGGCTGACGAGCGCGGCCGATGCAAGGGTCAGGCAGCCGAGAAAAAGCGCGACCTGGAGCGGCGGCGCCAGGTCCTGGAGAGCGCCCGACTGGGCAATCCGCTCCACGATCTCGACGGGATCCGACATGCGTGCCTCGATCTTGAATTCTTGATGTTCGATTGGGGATCGCCGCTCTTCCTGACCGCTCACAGGCTGTCATCCTGAGCGAAGCGAGGAACGAGCGGAGCGAAGGATCTTGTCGTTCCGTGCGCTCTCTTCTAAAAGGGAGCGCCGGCGAGCTCGGGCGCCTCGGTAGACTCGACGCGCTCCAGCGCACGCTCGAAGGGTTCCGGCAGCGCGAGCAGGGTCTTGAGGCCCGAGCCATCGATGCCCGCCAGGATCTGGCGCTCTTTGACCTCGAGCAGGAACACCGAGCATCGGTTGCCGAGCGCGATGGATTCCACGAGTCGGATCTGGCCTCGAGCGGCACCGCCCGCAGGCGCGCCGCGCAGCCAACGCTTGCCGAGCCAGAGCGTGCTCGCGGACAGGCCGAGCACGCAGGCGGTGCCCAGGGCCAGGCGCAGCAGCATCGCGGCCGTGTCCGGCGCCTCCGGCATGCCCGGCGGATCGTAGGCAAGCGAATCCCCCGCGCGCTCGGCCGCCGACGCGGCGGGCAACGCCAGCGCCGCCAGCGCCAGAGCGAGCGCGGCGGCGATCGCGCCCAGCCGGTTCGCTGTTTTTCGATGGGCCATCACGACCCCACCTTCTTCTTGGGATCGACGATCTCTTTGATACGCACCGCAAACCGATCGTCCACCACCACGACCTCGCCACGCGCCAGCCGAATGCCCTGGGCCACCAGGTCGACCGGCTCGAACACCGCTCGATCCAGCTCGAGCACGGAGCCGACCCCGAGCTTGAGTACCTCGCCGATCGGGAGCGTGCGGCGGCCGAGCTCGGCGGAGACCGTGACCGTCACGTTGAGCAGGGAGTCGAGCGGGCTGCTCGGAGTCGCTGCGGCGCCCGGCCGCAGTTCGGCGAAGTCGGCCACTTTGGCCGCGATCTCCGCGGGGGGACCGCCCGGCGCGGGCGCTCCGGCGGCTTCGGACAGCGGTGGTTCAGCAGCGCTCGCCATGGTTCAGCACTCGATGAGGGAATCGATTTGGAACGCCTGCCGCGAGCCGACCCGCCCCGGCCACACCCGAAACTTCTTTTCTCCCGCCACCCGCGCGGTGAGCGGCTCGTTCACGCGTTGATCAAAGATCACCACGTCCCCCGCACGCAGCTCGGCAACCTGCGAGACGCCGATCTTGACGCTGCCCAGCCCCACCGCGATCTCGACCGGCACCTGGCGTGCAATCGCCTCCAGCTTCGGGCGGGCGCTCGCCTCCGCCGCCTCGGCCACCGCGTGGTGCTGGAGCAATTCGAGCAGCGTCTCCTGGGGCACGATCCAGCACATGGGCCCCTCGCCGAGCGGCCCGCGGATCATCAGGCGGCAGCAGAGCACCGCGGCGACATCGCGGAACAGGCGCGACTGCTTGGGGCTCCGCTCCACGCGATCGAGCGCGAGCGCGAGCGGCTCGGCGCCCGGCCAGGCCTCGCGCAGCGCCGCCAGCACGTCGAAGATGAGGTACTCCGCCAGCGATTGCTCGACCGGCGTCAGCTCCCGATCCGGCGGCAGCTCCGTGCCCACCTCCCCCAGCATGGCGGTGACCAGTGCCAGGGCGAGGCGACGCGGCAAGATCGCCAGCGTGTCCGCACGCCTCCCGTCGGTAGCGATCGCGTAACCCACCATCGCGTCCGGCAGCTGGTCGAGACACGGCTGCGGCCGCGCGACCTCGAGGGTCTCGAGCGTCAGGTCCACGCGGAACGGCAGACGCTTGGCGATCCGGTCCGCAGCCAACAGGCTCGCCGCGCGCAGCCATACCGTGAGACGCTGCTCGACCTCGGCCGCGATACGCGGCGGCTTCCGGAAGTCGTAAGGCTCAATGTTCATTGCGTCGTGAACTCTTCAAACAGGACGTCCTGGATCTTCTCCGAGCCGTCCGGCCAGAGCATGTTGTTGAATTGGTCCTGTATCTCGCGCCGCGCCCGGTTGAACCCGCTCGCCCCCTTCACGTCGTCCCAGGCCTTGTCCGAGAGGTAGCTGATGAGCCAGTTCTTCAGGATCACGCGGCTCTTCTCCACCGTGTGCTGCACCGTTTCACGTTGCGCCGGGTCCACGCGCAGCGTCATGTTGATACGCAGGTACTTCATCCCCTTGTCGTCGGCCAGATTGACGACCAGATCACCGAACGGAACCAGCGCCGGGTCGATGTCGTCCACCTTCGGTGCTTCGTGCTCCGACTTCTTCGCCGCATGCGAGCCGAATCCGCTGGTCCAAACATTGGGCAAAATGAACCCGACGGCGGCGGCGAGCATTCCGACCGCGGCGAGCACGGCATAATTGCCCAGGCCCCCTTTGGCCGCGGGGGGCGGCTCGTCCAGGTCTCGGTCCAGGAGCTTGTCGGTTTTGGCCATCTTTGCTCCGCGGGGCGCCGACGCGCGAGGGCCGCTGCGAAACGGACGCACGCCGCCTCATGGGGAGGATCGGTAGGGCGCTGGCCCATCCTTGAGGATTGTTTTGGATAATCCGAAGAAATGGACGAGGGGGTTTGGCGAACTGGGGATATGAACCAGGTGCGACCCGGAGACTACTCCTCGCTTGAGCTCTTGGTCGTCGGACGCTTGAGGTCTTTGAGCCGATCGGTGAGCTGGCCGACGAGTGCGGGCTCGGTCATCGAGGCCAGTTCGGTCAGGACCTTGGCGGCCTGGCGCTCCTTCATTTGTCCGAGCACCTTGACGGCCGTGTCCATCTGGCCGCGATCCGCCATGTCCTTGAGGACACGTGCCGCCTGCGCGGGCTCCATGCCCTCGTACACGGCCGCGACCCGTTTCACGCCGGTCTTTTCGTCCGCGTCGATTTCGGTGCGGCGGTTCTCGAGCTCCTGCCTCTCGGCCGCGACCGCGGTGTGTTCGGATTCCAGGGCCTGGAGCTTTTCTTCCACGCCCTTCGCTTCGGCGCTGAGTTGGCGGCGCATCTCGTCGATGGTCTCTCTTTCGGCGCGGATGTCCTCGTAGATGATCTCCAGCTTGGTCTGGCGCGCCATGAGGTCGTTCTCGCGTTCCCGCACGTTGGCCACGCGGTCGCGCAGGCTGGCGGCCAGCTGCACGGCGTTCTCGTTGCCCGTACCGTAGGCGACGCGGAGCCGGTTCGCATCGGCGCTGGTCGGACGCGACGCGGGGGGCGCCGTGAGCGAGGGGGTGGGCAGCGGCTCGGTCTCGCGCGGCGCGGCCGTTTTGGGCGGGGGCGCGGCGGCGGTTTCCGGTGCTTCCGCGGGGATCGACTCGGCCGCCTCACCCGCCTGCGACGCCGGCTCGGCGTTGCGGTGCCGCCAGGCCCAGGACGCGCCGGCGGAGAGGGCGCACATGACGAGCGCGGTGAGACCGACCTTCACAGCATTCGCCATGGGATCACTCCTTGCCGGGCGGATCGCTCGGCTGCGGCGGTTCCGAGCTCGCGCCGGCTGTCTTCCAGCGTCGCAGCCCGATTTCGTCGAGGTCATCCTGCGCTCGGCGATTCGCGTCATCAACGTGCTCGTCCCACTGCTGCCGCTCGAGCGTGCGCAGCGCCTCGACCTCGATGGAGATCGCGGCCCGTTTCACGGCGGCGTCGCGCAGGCGCTGCTCGGCGTGCCGCACCCGCAGCTCGGCTCCCTGCAGGGCGCGGCCGATCTGAGCCGCGTGGTGGTAGCGCGCCATCCAGGAATCGGGCGGCACCGAGCGGCCGATCTGCCGCTCGATCGCTTCGGCCGTTTCGGCCAAACGGCCGGCGAGCAGCGCGGCCTCGGCGCGCGCCTTTTCGAGCGTCAGCGTGGCCTTCTGCTGGCCGAGCTCCGCCTGGCGTTCGCGCTGCTGCTTCAGCCGAAGGATGCGCTGAAGGCGAAACTCGTAGCGTTTCATAACCGGCTCGCTCGCAGATCAAGTCCCGGACCGGGGCCCGGGTCAACCCCGGCCCGGGCTCGTGTTAGAAAGGCCACGCGGCAGCGATGCGTTCCATGGCGGCGCGCGTCTCGGCCAGCGTGTGCCACGCCCCCTGCTCCTGTTTCAGAAACGCCTCCGCGTGGGGCATTAGCTCGATCGCCTTGTCCACCATGGGGCTCGACCCCTTGACGTACGCGCCGATGCGGATCAGGTCCTCGGTCTCCGCGTAGGTCGCCAGGATCGCGCGGAGTTTGCGCGCGGCCGCCTGGTGCGCCGCGTCGGTGACGTCCCGCGACGTGCGGCTCACGCTGCGCCCGACGTGGATCGCCGGGAAATGCCCGCGCTCGGCGAGCCGGCGATCGAGTACGACGTGGCCGTCGAGCAGGGCGCGAGTGGCGTCCGAGATCGGCTCGTCCAGGTCATCGCCGTCCACCAGCACGGTCAGCACGCCGGTGATGCTGCCGCGTGCGGCGTTGCCCAGCCGCTCGAGCGTCGCCGCCAGCAACTGGTACACCGAGGGGGTGTAGCCGCGCGCGCTCGGGGGTTCGCCGAGCGCGAGACCGAGCTCGCGCTGCGCCATAGCCATGCGTGTCAGGCTGTCCAGCAGCAGCAAGACGTTCGCTCCTCGCTCGCGGTAGTAGTCGGCCATGGCGATGGCCGCCTGCGCGGACCGCACTCGCAAAAGCGGCGTCTGCTCAGAGGTAGCCACGACCACGACCGAGCGCGCCCGGCCGACGGTACCCAGGCAATCATCGAGGAACGGCCGCACCTCACGGCCGCGTTCGCCGATCAGGGCGATCACATTGATGTCCGCGTCAGAGCCCTTGGCGATCTCGCCGAGCAGCGTCGTCTTGCCGACTCCGCTGCCCGCAAAGATGCCGATGCGCTGGCCGCGCCCCACCGTAAGCAGACCGTCGATGGGGCGCTGCCCGGTCACGAACGGCCGGGAGATCCGCTGGCGGTCCATGGGCGAGAGCGGGATCTTGCCCAGCACGCGCCGCACGCAGCCCCGCAGCTCACCTTGCCCGTCGATCGGCCGGCCCAGTCCGTCCAGCACGCGGCCGAGCATGCCGTCGCCGACCGGCACCGCGAACCCCTGCCCGGTGCCGACGACGGGCATGCCCGGCGAGACCGATTCCGGTAACTCGTAGGCCGCGATATGCGCCAGCCCCTGCGTGAAGCCGATCACCTCGGCCAGCACCGACCGGCCCGGCCCGGTGATGATCCGGCATTGATCGCCCACCGCGGCGCGGAGCGTGCAGGTCAGGATGCCGGTCGCGCTACGCAGGCTGCCCGCCGTCTGGAAGAGGTCGTAGCTCGCGATCTGCCGGCACAGGCTGCCCACGTCCAGGCTCAGCATGAGTGATGCTCCGCAAGAGTTGACCGTGTATGCCGGCGAGCTGCTCTTCGATCTGGGAGAGGATCCGCAGTTCGCCGGCTTCCGCCCGGCACTCGCCGCGCCGCAGCGAGGCGTCGGGGACGAAGCGGATCTCGGCGTAACAATCCCCCAGCACGGGGGCAGCGCCGAGCCGCCGGCCGAGCAGCGCCAGATCCTCGGGGTGCAGCCGCACCGAAACGAGCTCCTTGCTCCCCAGCCGCCCCACCGCCTCGCGCACGAGCGACTCGATGCCGTAATCGCCCGCTGTGACCTTTTCGTGCACGACACGCGACGCGACGGTGATGGCCAGCTCGATCGCCGCGCGCTCGAGTTCCTCGAGCGACTGGCGTCGTTCCGCGCACAGGCCGCGGCCCACCTCCATCAGGCTGGCCAGGACCTGGCGGATCGTGTCGCGGTCCTCCTCGAGCCGACGCTGGTCGTCATGCTCCCGCGCGGCCCGGCGCTCCTCGGGGCTTGGCTGCGCCACCCGGACGCGCACCAGCCGCGGGAGCACGGCCATCGCGTCGACCACCGCGACCGCTTCGAGCGGCGTGCTCAGATGGATCAGGTGTTCCATTGGATCAGGCGTTCCATGAGCTCACGCGTGACCTCACACTGGCCCGACGCGACGGCGGCAGTGCAGTCAAAAGTCAACAGTCGGCAGTCATTCATGAGTCGTCCGTCGGTTTTGTCATCCTGAGCCAGCGAGGAACGAGCAGCGAAGGATCTCGCTGCTCCCCCCGGGTTGCCGTCCCCTCACCCCCTCACCCCGTCCCTCTCCCACGGATCCACGAGCGGGAGAGGGGTCCGGAAGATGCGCGGAGCGCGACGGCCGGCTACTCGGCCACGCTTCCCTCCATGACCAGTTCGCCGGCCTGGTCGAGTCGCTGGATGACCTCGGTGACCGTGCGCTGCGCCTCCTGCACCTTCGCGGGCGAGACCGCGCCCAGGAACTCCATTTCCTCGCTGAGCGAATCGCGTGCGCGCTTGGACAGGTTGCTCAGCACCTTCTCGGTGATCGGTTCGTCGGCCGTCTTGAGCGCGGTGGCCAGGACTTTGGCGTCGATCTCGCCGAGCAGCTTCTGCATCGAGCGGTTCTCGATCAGCAACAGGTCCTCGAAAAGATATAGCCGCTCCTTGACCATGGCCGCGGTCTGCTCGTCCTGCTGCTCGAGTGCCGCGAGGATCTCGAGGCGGTCGGCGCGATCCAGCGACCGGAGCAGCTCGGCCATCCGCTTGTACTTCGCGTCGCCGCCGGGCTGGACCGTGTGCGACGGCATCTCGTGCGCCTTGTGGATCACCGCGTGAACGATGCGCGGCAGCAGATCGGCGCCGCGCCCGTCGCCGCGCCCCAGGCAGATGAACACCTCGCGGCGTACCTCGGCGGGCAGTCGTTTCAGCAGCTCGGGCGCCTTCTGCGCGTCGAGGCAGCCCACGATCATGGCCACCGTGCGGGGCTGCTCGCCCAGAAGCGCGGCGGCGAGCTTGTCCGGATCGATATCGGCCAGCAGCGCGGCCGGGTCATCTCCCGCCGCGAAATCGCCGCCTGCTTCCCCATGGCCGGCATCGCCGCGCGGCGGATAGGGCGTCTCCTGGGCACGCGGACCGCCCCGCGTCGTCGCGGTGGGCCCGCCTGG
>JBGPMX010000206.1:0-8115 GCA_041487215.1 Planctomycetia bacterium
CCGCGAGCCAGGATGATTTCGCCGCCGTGCTCGCGGCCTTCGCCGAGTTGGATGGGAGCGAGCTCACCGGGGAACCGCTCGAGCTCGCGGATCGCGAGTCCGAGGTCGTCGGCCGATTGCAGGACCTGGGCTACTTCGAATGAGTATCAGGCTGCTATTTCAAGGGCTGTCAGGGCTCGATCTTCGGCTCGCCGTCCTCGGCGAACTTCTGGTGGCAGCGGTTGCAGGCATCGACCACGGCACGGTAGGACTTGAGCGACGCCTGGTCGTTGCGTGATTTGGTGGCCTTCACCAGCCCCGCCCCGGCGTCACGCAGCCCCACGGCCATCTTGTTCCAGTCCTTGGCCTTCGCCTCCTCGGGCTTGCGGAAGATGAGCAGGTTGCCGGACTCGCCGAGGATGATGCTCATCGTGTGGATCTTCTTCCAGGCCTCCTTGTCCGCGGGCTTCGCCGCCAGACCGTCCTTGACCGACTCGTAGGCAGGATGCAGCACATTGTCCATGAACTGCTCGATGCCGACCAGCGGCTTGAGCTCACTGTCGTCCGTGTCGACGTCGGCGGGTTTCGGCTTCTGAACCGCCGACAGCGCCAGCGGCAGGGCCGTGAGCGTGAGCAGGGCCGCCAGTGCGATGCTCAGACGTCGCAGCATGAGAGAATCCTCCTGAACTACTCCGGCGCGTGACCGACCACGACCAGTTGGATGGGAACGTCCTGCGTCTTTTCCCCGGCTTTGCCCGCGGCTTTCGCCACAAGAATCTGTAGGTCCAGATTCGGTTCGTGTGTCATCTTCGGCAACGGCCCCGTGGCCGGCTCGGGCGGCAGCAGGCTGAGCACCGCCGGGTGGCTGGTTCCGGACGCCTTCTTGCTCTTTTCGAGCGCCTGCTCCTGCGAAATCTTATCCGGTGACTTGTCCTGGGCGGCGGGAATCAGCACGACAAAGTCGCGGTACTGCGCGGTGCCCAGGTGGTTGCCGTCCTGGGGCTGCTGCGCGTAGCGCAGGGTGTAGGCGCCGGGCTTGACGGTCTGGTTGCGGTAGTCGGTCCCCGAGGAAAGATAGCGGATGGCACCGACTAGCATGCCCGGCTCGAGCGGGTATTTGACGTCCAGCTGCTCCTGGAAGTCCGCCTTGAGCGGCAAGGGGGCGCGGAGCCAGAGCTGCACGACCGCCTTTCCCGCCGCGTTGTCTACCCGATCCGATTCTTTGGAGAGAGCAGCGCGAACGTCGCCCGAAAGCTCCTGGGGAAGATCCGCTTCGATCCGGCTCACCGAGTACTTGGTGGGCTGCGGCGGAACCACCCATCCGGCGAGCGCCAGCGTGAGTGTCAAGAGTCCGCAGCCCATGAGGCCGGGATGCCGGCGTCTTCGCGATGCCATGTCGCTCCCCTTCGTAATGAACCGGCGACGCTCCCAAAAAAAACGGGAAACCGTGGCGCGGCTTCCCGTTTGCCTGGCTGCGAAGTCACGGAAGGCGTTCCTGCGACCGAGGCCCGACCGCGCCGCCTAGCGCGTGAAGGACGCGATGAAGGCGCTGCGCTTGTTGGGACTCGACCAGGTGCCGCCCAGCCCCTTTCCCTGGAAGGCGTGGCTGACCGTGACGGCCGGCACGAAATTGCGGTCGACGTTCGTGAGCGGTTGGTAATACACCGACTCGTTGCCGCACACGTGGTCCCTATCGTTCGGGCAGCGCGTCTCGAGCGTCACGAGCCTGCCGGCGACCAGCTTGGCGCAGCCCCGGTTCTCGCAGCACCGCACCCGCATCTCGATGGGAGCCGTGTCGACGCGGGTAACACTCTCAAGCAGCTTCCCGCCCATCGCCCGGGCGAAGCTCACCAACGCGGCCTGCTGCTCGGGCGTGCCTCGCTCGTCGACGATGAGAACGCTCTTGGCCGGGAACGGGTGGGTAAACTCATCCCCCAGCGTGTCCGCCGCCTTGACCGCGGCCACGACCGTCAGGCCGGAGAGGTCAACCCCCTGGTAGTCCCCGCGCGTGATGCTCCAGGCCATGACTGCCTGATCGCCCGTGAGTCCGAACTCACAGTTGGCGAAGCAGGGACCGGTATAGACGTCACAGGTTCGGGCTTCGACATAGTCGCCGGTGATGGTTCCGGCCGGAGCGATGCCGGCGAGACCCGCCACCAGGCCGAGTGCTAGAACGCTGCGTAGTGCGTGCGACATGCGTATTCCTCCTCGGTTTTTTGCTGCTGCTTGAAACGGGCGATCGACCATGCCCCATTGTGATCGCGGTCCCCGGGCCGGTCAAGCGGCAAAAGAGACCGGGAGTGGCTCCGTTTGGCTGGATACCCCCTGTCCCCCCCTTACCAATCAGGGGGGACAGGGGGGGTGGTCTTCAAACGGAGCCGCTACCAAAGAGCGCAAAGCGGCTTGCCACCGGCCGCCGCCGGGCGTTAGCCTGATGGAGCACCGCGACAAACGATCTCCCGGCCGGAGCGCGCCATGATCACCGTTGGCCTGTACTACGACGTCATTCCGGAGAAAGCCAAGCTCTTCGAGGACAAATTCTTTCAGGTGCTCGACCTGATGAAGGGCATGAAGGGGCACGGGCAGAGCTTCTTGTATCGTCGCGTCGACGATCCGCACTCCTACGCGATCATCAGCGAGTGGGATGCGCAGGACGACTTCACGGCGTTCATCCACAGCGCGGCGTTCCGGGACGTGACGACGTGGGGCCGCGAGCAGGTGCTGCGGCGTGCGCCGCGCCACAAGGTCTATCCGCGCAGCGAGGACATGGGACGGCCGGATGCGAGCGCGGGCGAATCACCGCACGCGGCAACCGGTAAGTGCCCGGTCACCGGGCACGGCGGCTCCTGAGAAGCACATCCCCCCGGACGGCCCTCGCCCCAACTGAGCGGCACGAACGGCCCATGAGCTCCCATCTTCCGAGTTTTTCTTTGCAACCACGGGCGGCATGCATTACAAGCCTTGTCCGGTGGCTGCCCTTTCGTTTGCCAGGTCACTGACACGCCGAGCGGAGTTTCTCAGTCCATCCGGAGCGCCCGAGTGCTGGGCCGGGTCGAAGCGCAAACGCCGCCGGGCCGCCGCCGCCCCGGATGCCTTCCCCACTCTCACCGGAGGCAGACCTATGTCCAGTCCAGGCACAGCGGGGCCCGACTCCCCTACCGTCGAGGCGCTCGCAAGGCAGGTCGAGGAACTGGAGCGGAGATCGGGCGAGCTCGCGGCGACCCTGCGGCGCGCGGCGCGCACGCGGCGGCTGCTTACACTCGTCGTGGCCTTCTTGCTTGCCGTGTACGCGTACCTCTACTGGTCGAAGGGACGGGCGTTCCTCAAGAATCCGGACCCGCTCATGCAGGCGCTCACCGCCCGCGCGCGCGCCAACTCCGACGACATGCTGCGCGAGACACAGAAGCTTGTCGAGAACGCCTGGCCGGCGGTGAGCGACGCCTTCTACGACCAGTTCAAGAAGGATTTGCCGACGCTCATGGCCCGCTTCGGCAATGAGCGCGACATTTTGGCCACAGACCTGCGCAACGGAATTGACGAGCGCGCCAAACAGCGCTACCACGACGCACTGGCCCGCCACCGCACGATCCTCGAAGAGCAGTTTCCGGACGTGAAAGATCCGGCGGCACTGGCTGCGATGTCGGACAACATGCAAAAGGCACTGGACGCCATGGTCGAGGACTACTATGGCAAGCGGCTGGCGGCGGAGTTCGACGCGCTCTACAAGACCTGGGACGATTTCCCGCTGGCGGAACCCGGCGACTACAAAGGCCAGTCGCCCGAGGACGCGCTCTACGCAATGCTCCTGGAACTGCTGCGCGTCAAGCTCACGCGCGTGGGCGACCAGCCCGAGCGCAGCGAAGCGCGCGCAAGCGGCGGATGAAGACCCGGCCGGGAACCAAAGTCCAACCTCTTCACCACATCAATGGGAAAACGACCATGGACCATACCCATCTGGAAGCCGTACAGGCGAGACTGAATCGAGTAACGCAGTCGCTCGCCGACCAGCGCGCGAGACTGACACGCGCCAGCCGCGTTACGACGCTGGTCGGAGCCGTCCTCTGCGCCGTCATGGCAGCGTACTTCTACGTCGGCTACCAGGCCATGAACGACATACTCACCCCGACGACACTCGTGTCCTATGCCGAGCAGCTGGTGATGAACCGCCTGCCGCAAGCGCGCCAGGCCCTCGAGCAGCAGATCAAAGACTCGGCAAACCCGTGGGCGGCCGACCTCAGCCGCGAGCTGCAAAGCAAGATCCCGGAAGGCCGGACTCGATCCGAGAAGTATCTCTTGGACCAGATCGATCAGGGGCTCGGCCAGTTCGAGGTGCTGAGCGCCGCTCAATTCCGTTCGTTCCTGGTCCAGAACCAGGCGATGTTGGCCGACGGATTCACGGCGCTCAAGGATCCGGAACAAGCGCCGCAATTCACCCTTGCCGTCCGCGAGGTGGCGGAAGACAACCTGTCGGGTGACATGCGTGAGCGGGCAGACGACGCGCTGTACACCGTCGTCCGCCTGAACCACAAGCTCGCACGCTTACAAAAAGGCGAGCACCTCGACCCCGAAGAATCACTGGAACGCGAAACGCTCATGCTGGCGCGCCGGCTGGAACTCGATCGCGCGTCCGCCGAACCGGCGGACGGCCAACCCACTCGGCGTGGTGATCAGCCCCTGGAGTCCGCGCCGCAGGCCAGCCGCGCCGCTGACACGCCGGCGACCGAGGCCGGCGCCGCGGAAACGCCCGGCAAGGCGACGGAGCCGAAACCCGGCGAGGAAAAAACGCCCCCAGGCTCGCAGCCCTGATCTACGACAATCACTCGCCGCGCGGCGTGAGGCGGACCTCCAGGCGTTCGAGTCGCTCGGAACTCGCCACGCGTGCGCCGTCCACGTAGACGTCCAGCCCCTTGCGCCCGTCGTCGAAGTGGTCCGGCCCGTCGGCAGCATCCCACGCAATGGTCACGTCGTGCCCGTGGTAGTGCTGGCCGTCGACCAGGAAGTAGGACAGCATGCCGTGCGGCAGCAGCGGATCGATCTCGAGCGTGTCATCGCCGCGCGGCACCAGGCCGACCAGGTCGCCGAGCAGGATGTCGATCCAGGTCGAGTGGTTGTAATCGCGCTCGGCCGTCTGCCACTTTCCGTTGTCGCCGTTGTAAAACTCGCCCGTCCACGGCGCGGCGAGATCCTGCTCGCGGTACTGGGCTCGAGTGAACGAGTAGAAGAGCTGCCAGAGGTGTTCCCGGTCGATCGGCAGATCGGGCGGCGCCGCCGCGCGGCCGGCCGCGGCGCGGGCCTGGCGCAGCGTGCGCGCCATGGCCGTGAGCACGATGGAATTCGCGTGCGGCCAGGTCGGGCCGTTCCACATGCACCCCGAGCCGCCGCGGTCGGTCGGCCAGCCGTTTTGCGAGTACGCCGGGCACTTCTGGGAAGCGGACGCCACGGGCCAGGCGGTCCAGAACTCGTCGGGGTCCACGATCGACGACCAGGCCGCCTCGTATCCCTGCCCGGCAGGCAGCATGCCGAAGTAGAAGGGATAGACGCCGATGATCTCCTTCACGTCGGCGCGTCGCTTGTCCTCGTAACGCAGCGAGTAAAAGAACTTGTCCGCGTCGTCCCACATCTTCGCGCGCACGGCGCCCGCGATGCGGTCGGCCAGCTCGCGGAACTCGCGTGCCTTCTCGGGCTGGCCGATCGCGTCGTAGATGTTCGCCACGGCGACCGCGTTACCGTAGTTGTAGGCAGTGAGGTCGACGCGCTCGAGCCGATCGCGTGAGGCGGGGTGCATGCGGTCCTTGGGATCGGTCTTGTAGCCCGAGAACGCGAAGAACGACGGCTGCCACTCCATGCCGGTCCACCAGTGGTCATCGACCAGGAGCAGGCCGTCCCCGTCGGGATCATAAACCTTCTGCCAGCCCCGCACGTTTGCTGCGAGCTTGTCGGCGACAACCGCGAGGAACGGCTTGTCGCGGTGAACCAGGTAGCCGTCCCACGCGGCCGACGTGATCCAGTCGGTGTACTGGCCCCCCTGCGGCCCGGACGGCCGAACGTGGCTGGGATAGACGCCGTCGGGCTTTTCGTTCTCGGCGAAGGTGCGCAGGTGTCCCTGCCAGTAGCTCGGGTCGCGTAGCCAGCGTGCCTCGCGGATCTGGTGTGCGGCGCCGTAGCTGATCACGTTGGGGTACCAGTTGCTGCGCCACCGCCCCTCGCTGAACGCCTTCCAGCGCATGCGGCCGAGCTGCGGATCGAGCGTGTTCTTGCGCAGGTTGTAGGCGCGGTGGTAGTACATCTTGCGGACCCACGGGTCCGAGCAGTCGAAGTAGGCCAGGTTCGCGTCGAACCATGCCTGGTATTCGGCGCGCTGCGTGTCCAGGGGCGACGCGCGGTCAAGCCAGCCCGCGAGCGCGCGCTCGGCCGCGTCCGCGTCGGCATCTATGGCCAGTGCCACGCGCAGCCGCCCGGCCTGTCCCGGCGCCAGCTTCCACGCCAGCGACGGGCCGTCCCCGCCCTGCGCGAGGAACTGCTCGCTCTGCGTACCGCTGTAGCCGAAGCGGTAGGCGACGGCTGTGTCGTGCAGCCGGCCGGAGCCCGCCGCGCGCCAGCTGCGGCCGGCCGGCCCCGCGCTTGGCGCGAGCTCGGCGGACCGATCGGCCGAGAACAAGAGCGGGACCGCGAGACGCGCCTCAAGCTCCAGCGGCTCTTGCCCGGTGTTGCGGAACTCGACCAGCGACACGAGGGCGTCGTCCGCGGTGATGAACTTGTCCGCCTCGATCTCGAGGCCCGCCGCGGCGACGGGCTGATTCGGCCGGTTGCCGGCCGTGCTCAGCGCCTCGAACCCGTAGAGCCCCGTGTAGAAATCATCCCCGGCGTTGCGAAACACGAGCCGGACCCGATCGGTCTCGACGGCTTCGAATGCCAGGACGTTCTCCCCCTTGGCGGGTCGTTCGGGAGTTCGCCGCGCAGCGGCGATCGGCTCCCAGGCGTCGCCCGTCCAGCGCTCGACGTCCAGGTGCTCGGGCGGTCGGCAGCCGCCGCTGGGCGCGTCGTCGAAGAAGAAGACGCGCAGGCCGGTGAGCGGCCGCCGCGCGCCGAGATCGACCGCGTACCAGTCCTCGCGCCGCCCGCTCGACCAGCAGGTCCAGCGTTTTTCGGGCCGGAACGGCTGGGCGAGCGGGTTCTGTGCGTTGTCGAGCGGGAACGTGAACGAGGCCGAGGCGACGACGGCGCGCACCGCGCCGGACATGTGCACGTGGCTCGGGTAGTAGGTCGCGCACGCGGGCTGGAGCGCGCCCTGGCCATCGCGTAGCTCGATCTCGAATGCCCTCAGGTTGGTCAGGTAGAGCCAGTGCGTGTCGTCGCGGAAGGCCCAGCCTTGCGGGCTCGAGGCCCACAGCCGCGCGCCGACGCAGCCCATCGGCACATCGGGGGTGTAAGGGCGAGACAGGATCTCGTCCATCGCGAAGCGGCTCGTGGGAAACACACGGTGCGGCGGCTTAGCGGCGGCGTCGACCGGGCCGGGCCGATCGGGCGTGCCGCCCGCAAAGCCCGCGGCGGCGCCGCACAAGACCAGGACACGCCACCCTTCCCGCGCTCGG
Source organism: Planctomycetia bacterium (assembly GCA_041487215.1). GTDB lineage: Bacteria > Planctomycetota > Planctomycetia > JALXBF01 > JBGPMX01 > JBGPMX01. The sequence goes on from JBGPMX010000206.1 coordinate 7,572, forward strand.
AATCCCATGGTGTCGGCACCTCGTGGTGGAGAGCTCTCGGACGGTTTGGAGTCCCGCTCGACTTGGTTCGGGCCGCTGTGAGACGCTCTCATTAGAGCGAGCCCGCGCACGCGTCCGCAAGCGCGGGCGGCGACGCAACGGCTGGGGGGTGTTCTCGGTTCCGCAGAGCGCGTACACTATCGCCCCGGTGAGGACGGGCCGAGCAAGGGGATCGCATTGCGGCGACCAGGAGGTCCCATGCCGATCAGCCAGCAAGACAGGACGCGTCGGGGATCGGGGGCTCGTGCTGTGCTGCGTGGCGTCTGTGCGCACGTGGCGGGGGTCGCGGAGTGGCTCGCGGCGGGGGCATGCAACGGCGGCGTGAGCGCGCCGGCCGCGCGGCAGCGGATCCAGCGGCTGCTCGCGCAGGTAAGTTCCGCATGGGAGCGGCACGGCGGACGCAAGGGGGAGTGGACGGCGCGGACGCGCAAGCACGTGGCCTGGCTGCGCTTTTTCGATGAGGACGCGCACGTGGCCGAGTACGTCGCGGCGATCGAGCGCGCCG
>JBGPMX010000207.1:0-8094 GCA_041487215.1 Planctomycetia bacterium
CCATCGTGTTCACGTTGTCGGTCAGGTCTTCCCAGATACCGGCCACGCCTTCGACGTTGGCCTGGCCGCCGAGCTTCCCGTCGGTGCCCACCTCGCGCGCGACACGGGTCACCTCGTTGGCGAAGGCATTGAGCTGGTCGACCATCGTGTTGATGGTGTTCTTGAGCTCGAGGATCTCGCCCTGGACATCGACGGTGATCTTCTTGGAGAGGTCGCCGTTCGCGACCGCGGTGGTGACGTCGGCGATGTTGCGCACCTGGCCGGTGAGGTTGGCGGCCATCATGTTCACGTTGTCCGTGAGGTCCTTCCAGGTGCCGGCCACCCCCTTGACCTCGGCTTGGCCGCCCAGTTTGCCTTCGGTGCCGACCTCGCGGGCGACGCGGGTCACTTCCGAGGCGAACGAGCTCAATTGGTCCACCATGGTATTGACGGTGTGGGCGATGCGGTTGAACTCTCCTTCGAGCGGTCGGCCGTCGATCTCCAGAGCCATCTGCTGCGCGAGGTCCCCCTTGGCTACCGCCCCGATCACGCGTGCGACCTCGACGGTGGGCTGGACGAGATCACTGATCAGGGTGTTGACCGAATCGGTGCGGACTGCCCAGCCGCCGGTCCGATCGCCCAGGGGGAGTCGCTGGTTGATGTGTCCCTCTTTGCCGACGGCGTTGCTGATCTCATCGAGTTCGGTGGTCGATTGCTCCATGAGCTCGGCCACCTCGTTGAAGGCCTCGGCGAGCTCGCGGCTGGTGCCGGAGCGCGGCACCGGCAACCGTGCTGCGAAATCGCCCTTCTTCAGCTGTTTGAGCGCCCGCAGGAGCTCCTTGCTGTCCGGACGATCATTCGATTGCCGGTCCGACGCGCGGCCGCGCCGCCCATTGGTCGACTGTCGAGTTGCCATCAAGGTGTCTCCGGAATCTTGCGACGTTGCGCTACTCGAGGTGTGTTGCTCGTTGTGCTCGACACATCCGGCCACTCACGCGCGGCGCCGCATGGGTGCGGGGCTCGAGGTCGGCGCCCGTTCGAGCCAGGGCTGCGCGATAGCCGCGGTTGTACGATTCTCTCGGGGTCGCCGGGTGCCCGGCGGCTCGACGGCCGCCGCTCGGCTGCTCGCCATGCTCGAGGGGGTAAGGGACGCGTCGCAGTGAGGCGTGTCCCAGGGAGCCATGGACCGGACGGGGTAGAGCTCGCGGCTCTCGGTCTCGCTGTCCGCCTCGCTGCCTCGGTCACGCGCTCGGTTGAGCATGCGAATGCTGCGCCGCGGGCCCAGGATCTTGGAACCTTCGATTCTCCGGGAGCCGGGCGGCCCATTCAACTGTTTTGTTCGGCCGCGAGCGGCCCGCACGCGCTTCGCGAAGCCACAGGGGCGTGCCGCCCGCGCCGGCCTGCCTTTCGAGCGGCGGCACGACGACCGGTCCGGCCGCGTTGCAATCGGTGACCAGCGCGATTACCCTGAAACAGGTGTTTTTGCCCACGAATGCTTCGGGTGCGCACGCGACACGCCCCGGCCACTCGTCCCGCTCACCGTTCGCGTCGTTGGAGTCCCCGCCATGCCTCGTGATGCCGTCCCGGATGCGGCCATTCGGCTCCGCCCCGATGACAACGTTGCGGTCGCAACCCGCCGGCTGCCCGAGGGCGCGCAGGTGGGCAAGAACGGCTACGCCGTACGCGCGCTCGAAGCGATCGGTCTGGGTCACAAGCTTGCGCTCACGCGCATCCGCAAGGGGGAGGCGATCCGCAAATATGGCCAGGTGATCGGCTTCGCGAGCGAGGACATCGAGCCGGGCCAGTGGGTCCACGTGCACAATGTCGTGGCGGAGAAGTTCGAGCGGGATTATGCCTTCTGTGCCGATTGCCCGCCCGATCCGAAGCCGGCCGAGCCTCGTCATTTCATGGGGTACCCTCGCGCGGACGGGCGTGTCGGCACGCGGAATTACATTGCCCTCGTGAGTACCGTGAACTGCTCGGCCAGCACCTGCCGGCACGTGGTCGAGCGGTTCCGGCGGGATGCGCTCAAGGCGTTTCCGAATGTCGACGGCGTGATGGCGATCACGCACAAGGCCGGTTGCGGCATGCAGTACGGCGGCCCCGATCACGAGCAGCTCGATCGCACGCTGGCCGGGTTCGCCAAGCACCCCAACGTCGGCGCCTACATCCTGGTCGGGCTCGGCTGCGAGACCGGGCAGGCCAGCCACCTCATCGAGGGTCAGGGGCTCTTGCAGATCCAGATGCCGGGCAAGCCGGGCGACCGGCCGCGCAAGCCGACAACGATCACGATCCAGGAGTGCGGTGGCATCCCCAAGACCGTGGAAGTGCTCGCGCGGATCATCGGCGAACTGCTGCCGCAGGTGAACGACGTGCGGCGCACGCCTCAGCCGGCCTCGAAGATCGTGCTGGGCACCAACTGCGGCGGGTCCGACGGCAACAGCGGCGTCACCGCGAACCCGGCGCTGGGCATCGCATCCGACATGATCGTCGCTCAGGGAGGAACGTCGATCCTGGCCGAGACGACGGAGATCTACGGCGCCGAGCACCTGCTCACCCGCCGCGCCAAAACACGCGCGATCGGCGAGAAGCTGGTCGAGCGGATCAAGTGGTGGGAATGGTACACGTCGGTCTTCGGCGCCGAGATCAACAATAACCCGTCTGTGGGGAACAAGGATGGCGGGCTCACAACCATCTACGAGAAGTCGCTGGGTGCCGTAGCCAAAGGGGGCAGCGCTCCCCTGTCCGGCGTTTTCCAGTTCGCGGAGCAGGTGAATGTGCCGGGCTTCGTCTTCATGGACACGCCCGGCCTCGATCCCGTATCGGTCACCGGCATCGTGGCCGGCGGCGCTAACGTGGTCGTCTTCACCACCGGACGCGGCTCGTGCTTCGGCTGCAAGCCCACCCCATCCATCAAGGTGGCGACCAACACGCCCATGTACGAGCACATGATCGACGACATGGACATCAACGCCGGCGTGGTGCTCGCGGGCACGCCGCTCGAGGAAGTCGGCCGGCAGATCTTTGAAAAGATCCTGGCGGTGGCCAACGGCGAGAAGACCAAGAGCGAGCTGCATGGGGTGGGCGAGGAGGAGTTTGCCCCGTGGTCGATCGGCCCCACGCTGTAAGGGAAACCGGCATGAACATCGAAACGATTCGGAAAGAGCTGCGTGAGGAGCGGTTTCGCCCGCTCGCCGTCCGTCTCAGCGACGGCAGCACCCTTCACGTGGCGCATCCCGAATTGATCGGTATGTCGCCGCGGGCCGTGTTTGTCGGCAAGGAAGATGGTGACTACGAAATCATCGACCCGATGCACGTCGTGGCGATCGACCGATCGGTTCCGTCACGCAAACGGCGGGGGAACGGCCGGTCCTCGTCGTAGCAGGCACATCGTGTGACTCCTTTGCCAGCATTACCACGCGACCCGGCCGTTTCATCACGACTCTCCGGTGCTTTTGCCGTCCCGGTCGCTGTCGCTCTTCTGGCTTACCTCCTCTATTTCTTCAGCCTCGATCTGCCGAATTCCGGTCCGGCCGGCTCGCGGATCAACCGTCTTCAGGTCTGGCAGATCGCGCTGGGCTGGACCGAGTTGCCGGCCCCGGCCCTCGCCACGCTCCGATCGTTGGCGCGCGGTCATTACCTGGCCGATCGTGCGCAGATCGCCGCTTACGCGCTCTTGATCGTCGAGGCGGCGCTCGGGATCGGCGCCATCTCGCTGACTCTGCTCCGTCTTCCGAATTCCTTGGTCTCGGACGGGATGGACATGACCGCCGCCGAGTGGCTGGTCATGGCGTACGGCGTCGGCATGAGCCTGCTGGCACTTGTGACGCTCGGCCTGGGGCTGGCCGGGTGGATGGTGCGCGGCGCGGTCGTTGCTGGCTTCGGCGCGGCGGCCCTGGGGCTTCTGGTCGGATGGGCGCGGGCGCGCCGTGCGTTGGCTCGCCACGCCGAGGTATCTCGCAGGCGGGTGCGCCAGGCGGCGCCGGGCGGCGCTTCGCGTGCGTTTATCGCTTGCGCGGTCGCGTGCGGCGTCCTCGCCGGTCTCCTCTTCCTGCTGGTTGCGTTCCTGGGCGCGATGCTGCCGGCCACGGACTTCGACGTGCGGGAATACCATCTTCAGGCTCCCAAGGAGTTCTACCTGGGGGGCCGGATCGCTTTCATGCCGCACAACGTCTATGCGAACATGCCGCTCGGAACGGAGATGATGAGCCTGCTGGCGATGATCCTCGCGGGGGACTGGTGGCGTGGGGCGCTCGTCGGCCAGGCGGTCCTGGCGTCCTTCATGCCGATGACGGCGCTGGCGGTCTATGCGTTGGGGCGGCGGCTCTTCTCTCCCGCGTCCGGTCTGCTCGCCGCGCTCGTTTATGTCACGACTCCGTGGGTTTACCGCATCGCGATCATCCCGTACACCGAGGGTGCGCTGTGCTTCTTTCTGGCGGCGGCCACGCTGGCCGCGACCCTGGCCTGGACCGGGCCGGCGCCGCGCGCCGGCCGCTGCTGGCTGCTCGCCGGCCTGCTCGCCGGTGCTGCGGCGGCTTGCAAATACACCGCGATCCTGACCACCGTCGCTCCCTTGTTCGGAGCGGCGCTCGTTGGGCCCGCCTGGCGGCGGCATGCCGCGGCAGCCGATGCGACGTCTCGTCCCTGCTCCGGCTTCACCTCCGCCGTGGTGTTCCTGCTCGGCGTGCTCGTCACGCTCGGCCCCTGGCTCGCGAAGAACGCGATCCTCACCGGCAACCCCACCTACCCGCTGCTCTACCGCGTGTTCGGCGGAACCAACTGGACGCCCGAGAAGAACGCCAAGTGGGAATGGGCGCACCGGGTCCCGCTGCTGGTCGCGCTCGGGATCGAGCGGCCACCGGACGGTCGCCCGGTGCGGCGGGACGACGACCAGCACGGCATCACGCCGGGCCTGCTCGCCTCCAAGTTCGGCGACGTGACGGCCCGAGCGGACTGGCTGAGCCCGCTCTTGTTCGGGCTGGCCCCGCTGGCTCTCGTGCGTGCTCCGGGGCGTCGCGCCGCCCGCTGGCTCTGGCTTTTCGCCGCCTACCTCTTCTTCGACTGGTGGCTGCTCACGCACCGGCTGGATCGCTTCTGGGTGCCGCTCATCCCACTGGTGGCCGTGCTCGCCGGCGCGGGTGCCAGCTGGACGGCCGCGCGCGGCTGGCGCTGGTTCATGGTCCCGGTCGTCGCCGGCTGCGTGTTCTTCAACTTCTCGTTCTGTGTCACGGCGCTCTGTGGCAATAACAACTACACGGCCCGGATCGACCCGGCGCGGCGGGACCCGAGTGACGCGGCGGTGAACGAGATGAACCGCGAGCTGCCGGCCCGTGCGCGGGTGCTCGCGGTCGGGGCCGCCGATCTGTTTCACCTGAACCGGCAGCTGGTGTACAACACGGTGTTCGACGACTGTTTGTTCGAGCAGTGGGTGCGCGGTCGCAGCCCGGCGGAAGCGGCCAGCGCGTTCGGCAGCCGCGGCGTCACGCACGTGTACGTGAGCTGGGCGGAGATCGAACGCTACCGCGGCACATACGGCTATAGTGACTTCGTCACGCCGGCGGTTTTTGACGAGCTGGTCCGCTCGGGCGTGCTCCGCCGGCTGTCGCTGGGGCCGGGCTGGATCGTGTCCCGGGTCGGGATGGGCGACCGCGACGTGCCCGCCGTAGAGTTGTACGAGGTGGTGCGGGGGCCCTAGTGGTCTGTCCATTCTTAAGGTGTGAGACCGGCTGTCATCCTGAGCCGGCGAGGAACGAGCAGCGAAGGATCTCCCCGGGCGGCCGGTACTGCAACGCTGCGGTGACCTTTTGGTAGTGGGTCAGTTTGGCTGATACCCCCCCTTGTCCCCCCCTTGCTAAGGGGGGGAAGGGGGGGTCGATTCTCAAACTGACCCACTACCGACCTTTTACCCGGGATAGGAAACCCTGACCCCGCCCTCTTCCAGGGATCCATGAGTGGGAGAGGGAGGGGCCGGATGCCGCACCAGGTCGTGCCGGAGAGCTTTCGAAGCATGCCCAACCAGACGCCCGCAGCCGATCGCAGTCTGGACGTGGGAATCGTCTGCGCGCTGGAGATCGAAGCCGAACCGATCGTCAGGCGGCTCAACGGGAGACGCAGCACGGCGGCACACCGCTTCGAGCTGGAGGAGGGGAGTCTGGGGGGGCTGCGCGTCGGCGTCGTTCGGACGGGGACGACGGCCGGCCGGCTCCGGGCGGCGGCGGAGGCGTTGGCATTCGTGCACCGGCCACGCTGGGTGATCGCGGCCGGCTTCGCCGTGGCGCTGTCGGACCGCGTGCGGCGCGGCGACATCCTGCTCGCCACCGAGTTAGTCAACGCCGAAGGTCGCCGGCTCTCGATTGACCTGAGACTGCCGGCTGGCACCAGTGGTTCACCGCCCGTGTGCTCGGGCACGCTCGTGTCCGTGCGGCCCTGGCCGCGTCGCTCGCGAGAGAAGCGTGCGCTCGGCGAGCGGACCGCTGCGCTGGCCGCCGACCTGCAATCGTTCGCGCTCGCCGACTTCTGCGCCGAGAACAAGATCCGGTTTCTGGCTGTCCGGGTGATCACCGAGGATCTGGCGAGCGACACGGGACCGGAGTCGCTCGCGATCTACAACCCGTCGCGCAGCTATCGTACGGGGGCAGCGCTGGGCGCGTTCCTGAGTGGTGCGGGGCGTACGTCGCGGATCTGGAAGCTGCGCGGTGCCGCGAAACACCAGGCCGATCGGCTCGCCGCCGTGCTGGCCGACCTCGTGCCGCGTCTTCCGCGCTGAGCTGTTGACCGGTTGAATTGTTGAACTGTTGACCAGTTGACCTGTTGACCTGTTGACCTATTGACCTGGCCGGGACCCGGGAGTCGGATGTTTAACCACTACCCCGATCGTAACCAAAGCGTAGCACGATCGGGGTGGGCGCCGGACGTGACGCATGCAGTGTAGGCGGGTCTCTCCGAGACCCGCACCTCACCGTTTCGGAGAAACGCTGCTACACTCGCGCATCCCGATCGTAACCAAGGCGTAGCACGATCGGGACTGGCGTGGCGCCCCGAGTGTGGCCCGCCACTCCGTGGCGGATGAACGGAATCGCCACGGAATGGCAGGCCACATCGACCGCGGCATTCCCCCAGACTCCCGGACGGCTGCCGGTTAAGATGGGTCGGGAAACCCCGTTGGCCCCTGGCTGGTCGGAGCCGTCATGAAAGTCCTTCTCGCCGCTCCGCGCGGCTTCTGCGCCGGCGTGGTCATGGCGGTCGAGGCGCTCGAACGCGCGCTCGATCGCCTGGGCGCGCCGCTCTACGTCTACCACGAGATCGTGCACAACCGGCACGTCGTCGACCGCTTCCGCGATCGCGGCGTCGTCTTCGTCGATTTGCTGGACAGGGTGCCCGAGGGAGCGAACCTGCTCTTCAGCGCCCACGGCGTCTCGCCGGAGATCCGCCGGGTCGCGCGTGCGCGGCGCCTGAACGCTATCGACGCCACCTGCCCGCTGGTCACCAAGGTGCACATCGAGGCGGTCCGGTTCGCGCAGGCGGGCTGCACCATCGTGCTCATCGGGCACGAGGGGCATGACGAGGTGATCGGCACGATGGGCGAAGCGCCCGAGCGCATCGTGCTGGTGGAGACGCCCGAGGACGTGGAGCGGCTCGAGGTGCCCGACCCGAACAAGCTCGCCTACCTCACGCAGACCACGCTCAGCGTGGACGACGCCAACCGCGTGATCGATGCGCTGCGTCGCCGCTTCCCGAACATCCAATCTCCGCCCAAGGACGACATCTGCTACGCCACGCAGAACCGCCAGGAGGCGCTGCGCGAGCTCGTGGCCGAGGCGGACCTGGTGCTGGTGCTGGGCAGCCAGTACAGCTCGAACTCGCGGCGTCTCGCGGAGCTGGCGCGCGATCGCGGCGTGCCGGCCTACCTGATCGACGCCGTGCACGACATCGACCCGGCCTGGCTGGTCGACGTGCGTACCGTGCTGGTCACGGCCGGCGCGAGCGCGCCGGAGGACCTGGTGGCCGAGTGTGTGGCGTGGCTCGGTGAGCGGTATGGCGCCGAGGTCGCGGAGCGGGTGGTGCGGGAGGAGGACGTGCACTTTCCCTTGCCGCGCGCGCTGCGCTAATCCGTCG
>JBGPMX010000208.1:0-8062 GCA_041487215.1 Planctomycetia bacterium
CCCGCTCGTTCCTCGCTCTGCTCAGGAGGACACGCGTTCACCCGTCATTCGAAGAGTGACCCGGTTCGGCGCGGGAGACCGACACCAACGCACCCGGCGACGGAAGGTCAGCGCTGCGCCGCGGACACGTCCGGCCCGTGATCGGCGGGGTCAGGAGACCCGCGCCGAACGTGGGCACGTCATTCGGCGCGGCCGCTCGAGTGGATCCCCTTCGGCTCCGGCATGTCCTCGGTGATGATCTTCCACGACGCGCCCATCTCGCGCAGCGCGCGGAAGTCACGCGGCTTGTAGGCGAGCGCAAGATGCGGCGTCTCCACCACCCTGCCTCCGTCGAAGCGCGAATCCACGGCGGCGGCAAGAGCACCGGTCGTGAGCAGCGTCCGATCCACGGGGTATGGAGCCTGGTGGTTCTTGAAGTGCGTCTGGATGGCGTGGGCCAGCGCCTTGAAGAGGTTGCGATTCTGCCACGGTCCCACGTAGAAGCTGGTCGCACGGGGTTCGGGCGCGCCGGCCAGGCGGCAGGCAAAATTCCAGCGGGTCGCGCTCACCCCGATCTTGAGCACGGCGGCGCAGAGCCCATCGCGATAGTGGATGAGGATGCCGTGCGGCGCCGCCTTGTTGAACGGCGGCTGCTCGACCAGCTCGCGGAGCCGCGGCTGACCCGGGCCGAGTTCCGCGGCCATCGCCGCGTCCGCCAGCTCGAGCGACCAGAGTCCGTCTTCGGCAGCCTTCCAGAGCGCGTCGCCCGAGAGCATCTGCACGCGATCGACGCCGATCTCCCCACCCGGTCGGGACTCGACGAGCGACTGCAATACTTCCAGAGCGTGAAAGTCGTACGCCTCGAACGGTCCGCCGTGGATCGACACCGCCTCGATGATCCTGGGTTGCGGTGGCAGCTCGAGCGGCGGCCGCCGCTCGGCGAGCGGCACCGAGCTGCCCGCCATGAACGGGATCTTCATCCGCGCCGCGTCGTCGACCATCTGCCGCGCCCAGTCCCAGCGGTAGGAGAGGTGCTTGTCGTTGAAAAGCGGCACCACCCGCCCGCTCTGCTTGAACACCGCAATGATTTCGTCGAAAAACCGCTTGCGCGGGTATTCGCGCTGCCCCTTGGCGTTCACCGGATAATTGCCGTGTTCGCCAATCGACAGCACGGCGTCCACAGCCAGTTCCTTGCCGCCCAGGCAGAGGGCTTCGGCAATCGTCGGATAGATCGAGATCTTGTAGGCGTTGGCCACGTCGCGCGCCATGTCTCCGGCGGGCGTCTGATCCTCATAGAAGCTGACGACCTCCACGCCGGGCGAGGTCCGTTGGCCGTTGAAGAGATAGGGCTCCAGGAAGTTCTCGAGCAGAACGTGCGCGTGGCTGCGGTAGGTGAACTCCGTGAAGACGGCCGCCACCTTGAGCGGCAATGCGGTAGGCGCGTCGCGGTGGAGCCCGGACCAAGCGCCGGCGATCGCCGCGCCGGCGATGGCGCCACCGGCTTGCCGAAGGAATTCGCGGCGCTGTTGCCTCACCCATGGATGCTGCGGATTCATACGAAGCATGCTACTTGGGGAAAACGCTCGGGCCAAGGGCGCAGCCCGCACACAGTTGCAAAGGCTCGCGCGGCGCGCCCCCCCGATCACGCCACTGCTTTCCCGCGATACTTCTTGATTTTCTCGGCCAAAACGCCGAGAATCCGTGTCAGCTAGAGGGCCAAGGCGTCCCGAGTTCTCCTGAGCCTTCTGCCATGCCGTTTGCGTACCCGCCTCGCTTGCTAATGCCCGGCCGGTGACTCACTCCCCGCTTCTCGGGTTGCTCCGTAATGGATCCAGCGGAGAAATCCCGCATGAAACGCGTCCGGACAGGCCTGCTGGCTTGCCTCGCGCTGCTGCTCGCGCCGCGGCTAATCCCTGAGGTGCGTGCCGACGAACTCGCGACGCCGCCTCTGCACACGCTCATTGACCAGCAAATCGCCGAGGGCTGCGCGAAACGCAGGGTCACGCCCGCCGGTCGCTCCAGCGATGCGGAACTCTTGCGGCGCATCAGCCTCGACCTGACCGGCACCGTGCCGACGGCCGACCAGGCCCGCGCATTTTTTGAGGACCCCGCGCCGACCAAGCGTGAGGCACTGATCGATCGCCTGCTCGGCAGCGCGGAATACGCGCGGCACATGGAGCAGGTTTTCGATGTGATGCTCATGGAGCGGCGCCGGGAGAAGCACGTGCCGAACCGCGATTGGCAGGAGTACCTGCGCGGCTCGTTCGCACAGAACAAGCCCTGGGATTAGCTGGCCCGCGAGATTCTGGCGGCCGACCCGGCCGATCCGAAGCTGCGGCCGGCCGGCCGGTTCTACCTCGATCGCGAGGGGGAGCTGACCCTGATCACGCGCGACGTCGCCCGGCTCTTCCTGGGCATGAACCTGGAATGCGCGCAGTGCCACGACCACCCGATCGTGTCGGATTACGTCCAGGAGTACTACTACGGGCTCTATGCCTTCCTGAACCGCAGCTATATGTATACGGACAAGAAGCAAGGCAACAAGGCGGTATTCGCGGAAAAGGCCGAGGGGGACGTGACGTTCAAGTCGGTGTTCGAGCCGGACAAGGGGGAGATGAAGACGGGGCCCCGGCTGCCGGGCGGCGCCGCCAGCGCAGAGCCCGCGTTCGAGAAGGGAAAAGAATACGAGGTGCCGCCGGCGGATGGTGTGCGGCCGGTCCCGAAGTACAGCCGGCGTGCGCAGCTGGCTGCCACGCTTCCCAGCGCCGCGGACGCGCCGTTCCGGCGAAACATCGCGAACCGTCTCTGGGCGGTCATGATGGGCCGCGGCCTGGTCGAGCCGCTCGAGCTGCAGCACAGTGAGAACCCGCCTTCGCACCCCGAGCTGCTCGAGCTGCTCGCCGATCATTTCGCGGCGATGAAGTTCGACATCCGGGCCTTTCTCCGCGAGCTCGCGCTGAGCGAGACGTACCAGCGGTCCGGCGTCCTCGCCGAGGGCCAGCCAGAGCCGCCGCCCGATGCGTTCGCCGTGGCCGTCCTCAAGCCGCTCTCCCCCGAGCAGCTCGCCAGCAGCGCGATGCAGGCGACCGGATGGGCCGACCTCCAGCGTCAGGCGCTCGGAGACAAGTCGAGTGAGCCGACGCTGTACGACCGGCTGGTCGGCAACGTGTCGCCGTTCGTATCAGCCTTCGCCAGCTTTCCGGGCCAGCCGGAGGGAAAGTTTCAGGCAACGTCTCAGCAGGCGCTCTTCCTATCGAACGGCCCGCTTGTCGCCGGCTGGCTCGAACCGAAGCCCGGCAATCTCGTCGATCGGCTGCTCAAGTGCGGGGACGCCGATGCGGTCGCCCGTGCGCTGTATCTCGGCGTGCTTACACGTCTGCCCAGCGACGAGGAGCGCGGAGACGTGGCCGCATACCTCAAGGACCGGGAGGCGGACCGTGCCGCCGCGCTCCAGGAGCTCGCGTGGGCCCTCCTGGCCTCGTCCGAATTCCGATTCAATCACTAAAGCGGTGTGTCCACTCAAAGAGTGTGTAAGGGTTGTCATCCTGAGCGGAGCGAGGCACGAGTGCAGCGAAGGATCTCGGTGTGACAAGAAGCCGTGCAGACTTCCGAAGATAAGGAGCGTGAGGCATGGCGTTTCTCTACGGTTGCGGGTCGCTCGAGCACCGCATCTCACGGCGCAGCCTGCTGGCAGGTCTGGTGGGCGGCGCCGTGGGCAGCATGGGACTGAGCCGCGTCGTTCACCCGGCGGTGATCGAGCAGCTCAAGGCGTCGCAGAAGCGCCTGCTCCTCTTCTTCATGGCCGGCGGCTCCAGCCAGCTCGAGACGTGGGACCCGAAGCCGGGCACGGATACCGGCGGCCCGTTCCGGGCCATCCCCACTTCGGTGCCCGGCATCCACATCTCCGAGCTGCTGCCGTACACCGCGCAACAGATGCACCACCTGGCCCTGGTGCGGAGCGTGAACACGGCCGAGGACGACCACGGCCGCGGCGCGTACATCATGGAGACGGGCCGCCGGCCGGAGCCGGTCATGCGTTACCCCGCACTGGGCTCGGTCATGGCCAAGTTCCTCGGTCCCGCCGACAGCCCGCTCCCCGGTTACATCCACGTGCGGCCGGGCGGCGGCGGACAGGGCCGCGCCGACGCCGCCTTCCTGGGTCCGCGCTACGCCGCGCTCACGCTGGGCGACGGCAAACCACCGGCGAACGTGCTGCGGCCCGAACGCCTCAGCGAGTCCGCCGACCGCATGCGGCAGCAGATGCGCGAACGCATCGACCACCGCTTCATGATGCGGCGCAAGACGGCGGAGACCGAAGCGTACGCCTACTCCTATGACCAGGCGGCACGGCTCATGGAGCGCCGCGACGTCTTCGACGTGAGCAAGGAGACCGCGGCCGACCTGGCGCGCTACGGCACGCACGACTTCGGCCGGCACTGCCTGCTGGCACGCCGCCTGCTCGAGAACGACATCGCCTGCGTCAAGCTGACGCACTCGGAGTACGACACGCACTATGAGAACTTTGATTTCCACATCGAGCAGCTCGGCGAGTTTGACCGCCCGTTCGCGACGCTCATGGCCGATCTGGCCGACCGCGGGCTGCTCGAGAGCACGCTCGTGGTGGTGATGGCGGAGTTCGGCCGCACGCCGCGCATCAACCAGGGTCTGGGCCGCGATCACTGGTCCAAGGCCTGGTCCGTCGTGCTGGCCGGCTGCGGCATCCAGCCGGGCGCCGTCATCGGCAAGACCAACGAGAACGGCACCGCCGTGAGCGATCGCGAGGTCAACGCCGGCCACCTGTTCCACACCTATTTCCGGGCGCTGGGGCTCGATCCTACTCGCAAGTACGTCGTGAACGACCGGCCGATTGCGATGGCGGACCCGGCCGCGTCGGCGATCACGGAACTGCTCGCCTGACCCGCGGGTTTTCACGGTCGAGCGTGCCAGCCACCCGTGGCACCTCAGAAGTGTAAGCGGATACCACCATGATGAACGCCGCCCAGACCAGCACCGGACCGTTCGGCCAGGCGGCGGCCGCCGCCGTGGATCCGAGCCAGACGCGGGTCGTCCAGGAACTCAAGCACACGCGGCCCCTCTTCTCCTGCCGATTCGATCCCAGCGGACGCTTCGTATTCGCGGGTGCGCAGGACAAAACGGTCGAGCGCTGGGAGCTGGCGAGCGAACAGAAGTCGGACCTGGTCGGACATGAGAGCTGGGTGCGCGGCATCGCCTTCGCGCCGCGCGGCGGCTGCATGTACACCGGCGACTACACCGGGCGGCTCTGCTGCTGGCCGTGCGATGCCGGCACGCCGACGCCGGCCTGGACTATCAACGCCCACGAGGGATGGGTCCGCTCAGTGTCGGTCAGCCCGGACGGCCAGGTCCTGGCCACCAGCGGCAACGACGGGCTCGTGAAGTGGTGGTCGGCCACGGACGGCAAGCCGATCCGCACGCTGAGCGGACACGGCTCCCACGTGTACAACACCGCATTTTACCCAAGCGGGCTTCACTTCGTCTCCGCCGATCTGCACGGCACGATCCGGCACTGGGAGGTGCCAAGCGGAGCGCCGGTGCGCCAGCTGGACGCGTCGCTGCTGCACAAATACGACACCACCTTCCGCGCGGATATCGGGGGCGTGCGGGGCATGACGTTCAGCTCGGACGGGCGTTACCTGGCCTGCGCGGGAATCAGCGACGTGACGAACGCGTTCGCCGGAACCGGCAAGCCGGTGGTCGTGCTGTTTGACTGGCGGAGCGGCCGGCAGAAGATGGTGCTGCGAACACCCGACGGGTTCCTGGGGGTCACCTGGGGCGTCGTCTTCCACCCGGCCGGATACGTGATCGGTGTGGGGGGCGGGATCAGCGGGGGGGGCGGGCTGTGGTTCTGGAATCCCGAACAGCCCATGGCGTTCTTCAGCCAGAAGCTGGCCAGTCTCGGCCGCGATCTCGATCTTCACCCCGACGGCACGCGGCTGGCCATCGCCCATTTCGACGGCGTGCTGCGGCTCTACGACATGTCTCCGAAGCCCGCCGCCTCGTAGTCCGGCGGGTCGAACGCGTTCCGGGGCGCGGCGGCGCAAGTTCAACCGGAAGACACGATGTGGCGCAGCCGACGCAGGGCGCGGACAATGAGGCGGCGCACGCCGTTGCGTCCTACGTGGATGCGTTCGCCGATCGCTTCGAGCGTCATGCCCTCCGCGTAACGCATTCGGAGAACCGCCGCTTCGCGGCGACCGATCCGCACCAGGGCGTCGGCCAGCCGCCCCGTTAGCTCGTGCTTCACCGCGACCTGGCTCGCCGTGCACTGGTCCGCCGGCAAGAGATCCGCCAGCGATTCCCGATCCTCTCCGCCCGGATCGTCCAGAGAGATCTTGCCTTTCAGTGCCCGCTTGAGGCGCCCGTTGTGGCGCGCAAGGTCCACCAGCTTGCGACGCGCCAGCACCGCCAGCCAGGCGCGCAACTCGCTCTCGTCGGTTCCCTGGAATACGTCGAAGTGCGCGGTGGCTATCAACAGCGTCTCCTGAAGCACATCGGCGGGCTCCAAAGTGCGGCGCAGCTCCGATCCCATGAGCTTGGTGATAAAGGAGAGCAGAAACTGCGAGTACTCTTTGAAGAGATACCCCAGAGCGGAGCGGCTTCCCAAGTGGGCCCGCTCGATCAAGGCCGGCGGCAAGTCAGGAATTCCCTGGGACACAGACAACCCTTCGAGTTGTGAGTTAGCCCCAAAAACCTCTCTGTAGATTATCCATTCTCTGGACGTTGGGAAAGGGACTCCCCTCTCCCCGCTGGTTCAAAGCGGGGTCGCAGTGCGAGCCCCGTGACGGGGCGCGGCGAGACCGCTGGAATCTCGCCGTGATTTGTGCTTTTGAACCGACGACTCGTTTCGGTAGTGCTCACCGTGATGGATTTCTACGCGGAGGCGGACGCGATGCCGACGCACGCGGAGGCCGGGGAGCGGTACGGGGAGTACGCGTATGAGGACGGCGCGCTCGATCAGGCCATCCAGCACTACGCGCGCGTGCTCCGCGACTGGCCCCAGGGGGGCTTCGCCGACCCCTCGCTCTATGGCATCGGCTGGGCCCGGTTCGGCAAACAGGAGTGGAGCGGCGCCGCCGAAGCGATGACCGAGCTCCTCGAGCGCCACCCGCCATCGCAGTTGGCCGCACGGGGCCGGTACGTGCGTGCCATGGCTTACCAGCAGCTCGGTCAGTTCGAGCCGGCGAGGAACGAGCAGCGAAGGATCTCGGTCGGGACAACGACGAGGCATGTCATCCTGAGCCGGCGAGGAACGAGCAGCGAAGGATCTCGGTCGGGACAACGACGAGGCATGTCATCCTGAGCCGGCGAGGAACGAGCAGCGAAGGATTTCGGTCGGGACAACAACGAGGCATGTCATCCTGAGCCGGCGAGGAACGAGCAGCGAAGGATCTCGGTGAGGGGGCCCTCACCCCGTCCCTCTCCCACGGATCCATGAGCGGGAGAGGATGCCGGATCGGGAACACGCGCAACGGATGAACGGGAAAGAAGACTAGCTCGACGGACCTGTGAACAACAGCTCGCGTGGCGGAGACTGCTGATGTCGCAAACCTGGACGGAGCGTGGCGGACAGCGGCTGGCATGGGCGCAAGAGCCGCAGGCTCCGGCAGTCGACCGCAACACGCGGCCGCCCACCCTGGTCAAGAAACTGGAACGGCTCATGGCGGCCGAGGACGGGCTCGACCCGCGCACCGCATACCGGCTCTGCCAGCAGCATCCGTCGCCGCTGGCCAGCGCGCTGCGGGCAGCCAAGGTCAAGGTCGGGCGGCCGCACGCAGAACTGGAGAAAGCGGTCGAGGACGCCGGCGCGCGCGAGGCGGCAGCCCTGGCGAACCACCTTCGCCCGCTCAGTAGATGCCCGAGCGACGCGAGGCCAACAAGGACTTTTCGGAGCCCGAGCGGTTGGCCATCGAGAGACAGCCCCTAATACTACGACGCTACGTGACCACGCGGACTCCGGCGTTACTCGCGTGGTTGCCGCAAATTGCAGCCTGAAAGGCTCGAACATGCCAGCCCAGGGCAACGCCCTGGGTCATCAGGAGACAAC
>JBGPMX010000209.1:0-8049 GCA_041487215.1 Planctomycetia bacterium
AAGCGCCTCGAGATCACGGCGAATCGTCGACTCCGACGCGCCGAGCTCGCCCGCCAGTTCCGCCAGGCTGGCGAACCCCCGTCGGCCAATCCGCTCCACCAGTCTCTTGCGGCGTTCGTCCGCGCTCACGAGAGTCCTCCATGCCGACCCGCTCCCAGAAGTTGATTGATACTGATCAATAAAATGACTGAGTTCAATAGAAATATGAAGTAATTCGATCATTATATTGCAGATTTTTGGAAGTTGGAGTGTCCCCCACCCTGCATGGCACCCCTCACCCCTCTTCCCACGTGGCGGGCGGACTCCGAGGAGTCGCCCGCCGCGTGGGGGCGAGGGGGGCGTGAGCGAAGTGTATTGGGGGGAATGCGGCGGAGTGGAAACGGGCGGCGGGGGGAGGCCTGCGGTCGCACGACTCGCCGGGCCGGGACGCGCGCCGAACGGAGCGAAACCCAGGCGGGGTAGTGAGTCCGTTTGAAATTCGCCCCCCCTGTCCCCGCTTGGCACGGGGGGACGGGGGGGGGTATCCAGCCAAACTGACCGAGTACCCAGGCGGGCTTTCGCTTGTCGCTGGGCTTGGTCGGGTACTATGCTGAACGCCCCCTTGGGCAGATACCACGCACTGACCGCCCGTGAGGCTCCCTGATGTTTCGTACGTTTCTAATCGCGTCGGCCCGACCGGAGGTGGATCCGAGCCTGCGCGACGTAATCCGACGCGTTGCCGAACTGTACGGCGCGCGGCTGTTGGTGGCGATCGTCCAGGACGCGGACCGTCTGGTTGCGGCAGCGGCGCCGGCCGAGAGCTTGGGCGGGGAACGAGCGAGTGGCGGGGGGGGCGAGCCCGCGGCGGAGGCGGCCGTGCTGGTCATGGTTGGCGAGTTCAGCGCCGCAATATCCGACAAGGGGCACGAGGCGGACGTGATCGTCGTCGAGCAGGGCTCGATCCCCGGGCCCGACGGGCGCGCGTCGAGCGCCGAGGCGGGCAAGCTGGTGCGGCAGGCGCCGCGTCCGGTCTGGCTGGCGCGCCTGCCGGTGCGATTCCCGGAGCACATCCTCGTGGGATACGACGGCAGTGCGCACTCGGGCCGGGCGTTGCACGCCGGGGCGAACCTCGCCGAGACGCTGGGTTGCCGTCTGACGGTGCTGCACGTCGACGAGGCGCGGGATGAGCTGGCGCAAGCGGTGCTGCTCAAGCGCGCCGCGGGGTACTGCGAGCCCTATCGCATGTCCGCTGAATTCGTCGGCCTCGCGGGCCCGGCCGCGGGGTCGATACGTGACTACGCCCGATCGTGCGGCTGTGACCTGCTGGTGGTCGGTGCGGCGGGGCTGGGCTACCTGCGTGGCCTCTTGTTCGGCAGCGTGGCCGGCCAGCTCATCGACGACGCCCCCTGCTCGGTCCTGATCGCCAAGTGAGCACGCGCATTTTGGTAGTGGCTCAGTTTGGCTGGAGAGCCGGAGTGCGTCTCAGCGGATTCTCTCTTTCAACGGCGGCCCGACACCGGTGAAATGGGCAGAAAGGGAGCCACTGCGAGGCGAGTGGCAGGCGCGGGATCGCCGCCCGTTTTGTCGATGCGCCCGCCGATCAAGCCAGGTGCGTTGCTCGCAGTGGCTCCAATAGTAGGTCCAATGTGCAAGTTATTTTTTGACGGGCCCTACCCGTATTTTTGGAGTGATTGACCGCACGCGCCACAGGTCCGACAATATTTCGATGAAAAACCGGCGTTACGGAGTGTGGCTGGTCGGCGCCTACGGGGGAGTGGCCGCAACCGCCGCTCTTGGTATTTCCTGCCTGAAGCGTGGCGTGGTGCCGGGCGTTGGGCTGGTCACGGATCTTCCTCTGTTTCGCCGCCTGGCCCTGCCGGGTTTCGATCAGCTGGTGGTGGGCGGGCACGAGATTCGGCAGGCGAGCTTTCTAGCGTCGGCGCGGGAGCTGCAGGCCAAGTCGGGCGTTTTCGACGACGCGCTGCTGGCGGCGGCGCGGCGTGATCTGGCCGATTGGGATGGGAACGTGCGGCCCGGCACGGTGCGCGGCGCGGGGTCCACGGTGGCCAAGCTACGCTCCTGGAACGGTGCGCCGGACCGCGCGTCGCCCGCCGAGATCGTGGAGCGGCTGGTGGCCGACCTCCGCGAGTTTCGCGAGCGACACCGGCTCGCCCATGTGGTGGTCGTCAACCTCTCGTCCACCGAGCCCCCGTTCGAGATCGGCGACGCGCACCAGAGCTGGGTCCGGCTCAGCCGCGCGCTCGCCCGGAAGAGTGGCACGGTGCTGCCCGCCAGCTCGCTCTACGCGATCGCGGCGCTCTCGGAGGGCTTCGCGTACGTCAACTTCACCCCTTCGCTCGGCGCCGGCGTGCCGGCCATCGAGGAGCTGGCCGAGCAAACCGGCGCGCTCCACGCGGGTCAGGACGGCAAAACGGGCGAGACGCTGCTCAAGAGCGTGCTTGCCCCGATGTTCGCCTACCGTAACCTCGAGGTGCTGAGCTGGGTTGGGCACAACATCTTCGGCAACCGCGACGGCCTGGTGCTGGATGATCCGCAGAACAAGGCATCCAAGATCAAGACCAAGGACCAGGTGATCGCGCAGATCCTGGGCTATCGCCCGCAGACGCACGTGTCCATCGAGTACATCGAGTCCCTGGACGACTGGAAGACGGCGTGGGACCACATCCACTTCCGCGGCTTCCTCGGGACCAAGATGATCCTGCAGTTCGTCTGGCAGGGGTGTGATTCGCTGCTGGCGGCGCCGCTGGTGATCGACCTGGCCCGCTTGACGCTTTTCGAGGCGTCGCGCGGGGGGCGGGGCCTGATGCGTGCGCTCGCGTCGTTTTTCAAGCGCCCGTTGGGCGTTGAAACGCACAACCTCTTCGAGCAGTGGCAGCTGCTCCGCGACTACGTGGAGCAGGCGTCGCAGGCGGCGGCTGCCCCGGTCAAGAGCGTTCGCGCGTCGCACAAAACCCGATGACGTGAAACGGCAGCCGAGCGATCCGCTCGGTACGGTGCGTTGTGTCCGGCTCTTTGAAGTCGCGGTAAGGTGCCATGCAGCTCGCCTTCAGCACGAATGCCTACATGCGTTTCTCGGTCGGCGACGCTTTGGACCGGCTGGCCGGCATGGGCTACGCCGGCGTGGAGCTGATGGCGGACGTGCCGCACGCCTGGCCGGCGGGGCTGCTGCCCGCCCAGAAGCGTTCCATCCGGGACGCGCTCGAGCGCAACCGCCTGGCCATCTCGAACGTGAACGCGTTCATGATGAACGCAGTCGCGGACCCGCGGCAGCCGTACTGGCACCCGGCTTGGATCGAGCCCGACCCGCACTATCGGCGGATCCGAGTCGAGCACACGAAACGCGCGCTCACGCTCGCCGCGGAACTGGGCGCACCAAACATCACCACCGAGCCCGGGGGGCCGCTCGTCGCGGGGTTGAGCTTTGAACAGGGGCTCGACGAATTCGTGCGCGAGCTCTGCCCGGTGGTCGAGCATGCGGAGCGCGAGCGCGTGATGCTGCTGGTCGAGCCCGAGCCGGGGCTGCTCATCGAGACCAGCGAGCAGTACCTCGCGTTCGCGCAGCGGATCCGGTCGCCGATGCTCGGGCTGAACTTCGACATCGGCCACATGTACTGCGTTGGCGAGGACCCGGCCGCGGCGATTCGCCGCCTCGCCGAACACATTCGCCACGTGCACCTTGAGGACATTGCGGCCTCGCGCGTGCATCGGCATCTCGTTCCCGGCGAGGGGGCAATCGATTTCTCCGCCTGCCTGGCCGCTCTCGACGAGATCGGCTACCGCGGGTGGGTCACGATCGAGCTCTACCCCTACGCGGAAGATCCGGACTCCGCCGCGCGCACGGCACTCGAACGCATCGGCCCGCTCGTCGCTCGAGACCCTTAGAGAACCTGACAAAACCGTTTGCCTGGGCCGAGCCGCTCGAGCGAAAGGCGGCACTGCCCGGTTTTGTCAGACGCACTAAGTAATGTCACCACGGAGACACCGAGCCACAGAGCGGAGCGAAAGGATCTCGCGGCTCCCCCGGGGTTACGGTCCCCTCGCCCCCGCGCTCATGGATCAACGGGGACAGTGGGCAGTCAGCAGTCTCCAGTCAGCAGTCGGCAATCATTCATAAGTCGTCCGTCGCTTTTGTCATCCTGAGCCAAGCGAGGAACGAGCAAGCGAAGGATCTCGGTGGGAGGGCCCTCACCCCGTCCCTCTCCCACGGATCCATGAACGGGAGAGGGGGCCGGATTCGGCAAGAGAAGCGTGTTTCAACGCCTCCCTGTGACTCGGTGTCTCCGGTCGTGAACCTGTCCGCTTGGTCATAAACCGCCTTTCACTCCCATGAAGCGCGTGCTCGCCTACTCCCAGCTGCTGCGCCTGCCCAACGTCTTCACCGCCATGGCGGACGTCTGCATGGGTTTCCTGATCTCGCACGGTTCGCCCGATCCCTGGCCGCACTTCGCCGCCCTGCTCGTCGCCTCGTCGGCGATCTACCTGGCCGGCATGGTGCTCAACGACTGGTTCGATCTCGAGGTCGATCGCCTGGAACGCCCCGGTCGTCCCTTGCCGTCCGGTCGCGTGCCCGTGCGCGACGCCCTGGTGCTCGGTGTTGGGCTGATGATCCTTGCCGGAGCGATCGGCCTTGCCGTTGGCGGGGTAAGCCGCAACGTCACGCTCCTGCTGATTGTTGGGGTGCTTCTCTATGACGGCTGGGCCAAGCAGACGCTGCTCGGTCCCTTTCTCATGGGGCTCTGCCGATCGCTCAACGTATTGTTGGGCATGAGTGACGTGCCGGGGGCGATCTGGCTTCCGCCGGTTCTGGGCTTTCACCCGCCGGGCGCCGCGCCCGCCTGGAGGCTGGGCACGATGGCGGCGGCGGCGATCGGGCTCTATGTCATGGGAATCACGCGGTTCGCGCGCAGCGAGGCGACCCGCCAGGCGCGCCCGGCCGTGCTCTCCGTGACGCTCGGCTTCAACCTCGGCCTGCTGCTCCTGGCCATGATTCCAGACACGCTCGCGGCGGGCAACGGCGGTGCCGCGGCGCTCGCCCCGGCAGGCGCGCTGCCGCACTGGATGCGGGCGGAGTGGATGGCCGGTCGCGCGGCGATCCCGGCCGATCATTACTACACGGCGGCGGGCATCTGGCTGGCAGTCGCGCTGGTCACCAACGGGTTCGTCTGGCGTGCCCTGGCGGACATGGAGCCGGCCAAGGTCCAGCAGGCCGTGAAGGCGTGCATCGTGTCGATTATCGGGCTCGACGCCGCGGTGGTGGCGTTCGTGAATGGTCCGGTCCCCGCCTGCGCGGTCCTGGCGCTGATCATGCCGAGCCTCATTTTCGGCCGCTGGGTTTATTCGACCTAGTACTACAACGCTACGTGACCACGCGGACTCCGGCGTTACTCGCGTGGTTGCCGCAAATTGCAGCCTGAAAGGCTCGAACATGCCAGCCCAGGGCAACGCCCTGGGTCATCAGGCGACAACGAACAAACCAAGCCCTGAAAGGGCGACACATGCGTGAGGCTGTCAGGCTGGAAAGCCTGACGTACGCCCGGTCGGCAGCCTACGTTCTTGTGCGGACCTACTTCGTAGGCCGCCACTCTTGGAATGACACCTGGCAGGTGCTCGATGCGACTCGGTTACAACACCAACGGCTTTGCTCACCACCGCATCGAAGACGCCCTGGCCATCCTGGCCAGCATCGGATACGGGTCCGTAGCGATTACCCTGGACCATCACGTCCTGAACCCGTTCGCGCCGGATCTCGCGCGGCAGATCGACCAGGTCCGCGGCCTGCTCGATCGCCATGGGCTGAGCTCGGTCATCGAAACCGGCGGCCGTTTCCTGCTCGACCCGTGGCGGAAACACCAGCCGACGCTCGTGAGCCCCACTGCCGAGGAGCGGGCGATTCGCGTCGGCTTCCTCGAGCGGGCGATCGATATCGCCGCCGCGCTCGGGTCCGACGCTCTATCGTTCTGGTCGGGGTCGGTGCTGGATGACGCGTCGCCCGACGCGGCCATGGATCGCCTGGTGGCGGGCTGCCGCGGCGTGCTGGAGCGTGCCGGGCTGCACGGCATGCGGCTTGCCTTCGAGCCCGAGCCGGGCATGTTTGTGGATCGCATGGCACGCTACGCGGAGCTGGCCGATCGGCTGCGGCATCCTCTGTTCGGCCTGACCATGGACATCGGGCATGTTCACTGTTTGGGGGACGGGGCGCTGCCGGAGGTGATCGAGCGATGGCGCGAGTGGCTCTGGAACATCCACGTCGAAGACATGCGGCGCGGAGTGCATGAGCACCTGATGTTTGGTGAGGGGGAGATCGACTTCCTCCCGGTCTTTCGTGCGCTCGAGCGCATCCACTACGCGGGGGGCTTTCACGTCGAGCTGAGCCGGCACAGCTACGATGCGGTGCGGGTTGCGCGTGAATCGTTCCGCTGGCTGTCCCAGCACTCTCGGGGCGCCGGCGGAAACGAGACGACCGTGGTCCGGTGAATCGCTTAACCCGTAGCCGCAGGCGAAGTCTTCACCCCGGGCGCTTCACCGCCCCTCACCCCCAACCCTCTCCCACGCTCGCTCCTGTTGATCCATGAGAGGAGCTCGCGTGGGACGAGGGGAGAGGTCTGGCGCAAACGGTCTCTCCCATGAGGAGATGTGCCGAGAAGCTCCGGTGGGGCGAGGAGAGAGGTAGGCGCGCTTAACGCACCTGTTGACCGTTGACCTTTCGCGCGTATCTCTCCTCGCGCCCCACGATCGTCTCACGGGACAGGCTCTGGTCGCGCGCGCTTGCTCCCCTCGCCCCGCTTGCGGGGAGAGGGGTTGGGGGTGAGGGGCCTGATCTGGCGTGAGGGGTACTCGGCGAGCGGGAGACCTTCGGTCGATGGCACGACGCGGTCGGGAGACCAGCGCCGACCCGAGGCGCATTACCTCGTCACCGCAGACTACGACGTACCGGTGGCCGTCGTAGACACCCCAAGCGCGCTACCGCACCGCGGCGCGCAGCCGGTCGATGGCGGCCGCGATCCCGTCCGCAGCGTGGAAGATGGCCGATCCCGCGACAAGCACGCGTGCACCGGCCTCGACGGTCCGCGGTGCGGTGCTTGGATCGATGCCGCCGTCCACCTCGAGCTCGCAATGCAGACTACGCCGATCGATCATCTCGCGCACCGCGCGAATCTTGGGCAACGTATCGGCGATAAACTCCTGCCCGCCGAAGCCGGGGTTGACCGTCATCACCAGCACGAGATCGACGTCGCAGAGGATTTCCTGGATCATTGCGGCCGGGGTGGCGGGGTTGATCGCCACGCCGGTGCGCAGGCCGCGCGCACGGATTTGCTGGATCGTGCGGTGCAGGTGGATGGCGCCTTCCTGGTGCACGATCAGGGTCGTGGCGCCCGCATCGGCGAACGCGTCGATGTAGCGGTCGGGCTGCTCGATCATCAAGTGCGTCTCGAGCGGCAGGCGGGTGACACGCCGCAGCGATTGTACGACGATTGGGCCGATGCTGATGTTCGGCACGAAATGGCCGTCCATGACGTCGACATGCAAACGGTCCACGCCGGCGGCGGCGGCCTGGTTCGCCGCGTCGCCAAGCCGCGCGAAATCGGCGGCCAGGATCGATGGGGCTATCCGGATCGGCTCTCGCTCCATGTTGGTGCCCTCCACAAGGCGCCTTCGCGTCTACTCGAGCAGCGCTGCCCACGCTTCGCCCGCCCCTCTTCCGCATGTCCGCCGCCTGAGGAGCAGTGGGCCGGCCCGCCGCTGCTTACAGCCGTCGCCACTGACGGTCGGGCCCGATGAGGCGATCGGCCTCGGGGGGTCCCCATGTCCCGGCCGCGTACTGCGGCAGGCTCACCTTACCCTGCTTCTGCCAGGCCTCGAGCATGTTCGTGATCCAGGCCCACGACGCCTCGACCGCGTCGCGCCGCATGAACAGCGTCTGGTCCCCGGCCATCACGTCCAGCAGCAGCCGCTCGTACGCTTCGGGAGTCGAACCGCCGAAGGTGGCGCCGTAGCGGAAGTCCATCTTCACGGGATAGATTCGCACGCTCGCGCCGGGCAGCTTGGTGG
>JBGPMX010000210.1:0-8024 GCA_041487215.1 Planctomycetia bacterium
ACCTCTGGATCCGCCGAGCACTCCACGGGCTTCCGTTCGAGTGGACACCGGAAGCACTGCGTATCGGCGGCGAGCGCTACCCGGCGGCGAACCACGCGCCGCTAGTCGTCGCCGCGAGCCCGCTGGACGGGGCCGACGGGCATTACCTGGTGCTCAACAGCGGGCACACCTTCCACGAGAAGGAGCTGGCATCGCTCAACTACCTACTCTTCCCGCGGCTGGCGGATTGGGCCGTGATGCGTGTGGGAGCGGTGGCGCGGGACGCCGCGTCCCCCTCCGACGCCGTCAAGGAGTCCGTCGTGAAGACCGGCTTCCTGGATGAGTCCGGAGCGGTGTGTAACTAGCGCCTTTTCGAGTTCATCGGTTCCGCGTTTTCTGAATCCGGCCCCCGCTCCCGCTCATGGATCCGTGGGAGAGGGACGGGGTGAGGGCCTCCTCACCGAGATCCTTCGCTTGGCTCAGGATGACAGCCTGTCACTCACTGTGCCCTGTCCTGCGCATGATCCATGAGCGCGAGGGGACCGCAAACACGGGCGGGGAATCCGGGGACGGCAGGGGACACAAGCCCGCCGGCATCACGGCGCGATCACTCCGCGCGCCGTACGGGCGCGATGATGCGCGATGCGTGGACGCGGTCGTGATGCAGCGTGTTCGTCGCCACCACCGTCCGTTCGGCCGGCTCGAGCGTCAGCGGCTCGCCGGTGTTCGGATTCGGCTCGTAAAACGGCGCCCCGGTGCTGGCCACCGTCACGCGGATGCGGTGCCCGCGGTTGAAGACCTGGCTGAGCCACCCGACATCGAACGTGATGTTGTAGATATTGCCCGGCTCCATCAGAACCTGGCGATCGAAGCCGTCGCGGTAGCGGGCACGGCGGACGTAATCCATGATCAGGATCGAGCGGCCGTCGGGGTACACGTCGCTAAGGCGAACGATGAAGTCGGTGTCGTGCGCGGTCGAAGACACGCAGAGCTCGGCGCGCACGCGCCCCGTCCACTCCACGGGGCTGTCGAGCGGCTCGGTGGTGAACGTTCGCACTTCGGGCTGCGTCTCGAACGCGCGGGCGTCTCGGGCGCCCGGAAAGGCGGTTTCGGGAATCTCCATCGGGTGGCGGGGATCGCTGGTGTAGCGAGTCGCCTCCTCGTCGCCGTCCGGCGGCTCGGCCGCGAGCACGCCGCCGGAACGGAGGAACAGCGCCGTCGGCGTGCCGGCGGGCGGCCAGTCGTCGGCATCGCGCCACACGTTGCCGGGCGCGCCGGACTCGCCGACCGCACCCATCACGTAGTAGCGCACGGTCGGCTCGCGCTCGACCCCGTTGTCTTCCCCATTCAGCCAGTGGCGGAACCACCGCACCATGTGCGCCTGTTCGGGCCAGACGGCATTCTCGGGATACGCGAGCTCACCGACCCGGTTCCCCTTGTTCAAACGCCCGTGCAGCCACGGGCCCAGCGCGATCTGCTGCGCGCCGCGCGAGCGCGGGCCGCCGTGGTGCTGCCGGCCCTGGAAGCTCAGGATCGATCCCTGGTTCATGAAGTCGTACCAGCTGCCGATCGTGAAGCATGGTACGTCCATGCGATCGAAGTGGAGCGTGCAATCCTCGTCGCGCCAGTAGTCGTCGTAGTCCGGATGACGAAACCACTCGGCGACGAGGCGGCGGTTGTCCGCCGGGTCGCGGCAGACCTTGCCCATCGCCTGGAACCGCTCGGGCCGGGTCGTGCCGCCCATGCGATACCCCTCGTGAAACAGGCTCAACCCGGTGTCGACCATGTACTGGCAGACGAGGTGCGGCGGCCGCGTGACGGCCAGGAAGTTCTGCGCGTAGCCCCCCTGCGAGCTGCCGAACGTGCCGACCTTGCCGGTGCACCACGGCTGCTCCGCCAGCCACTCGCACGTGTCGTACCCGTCGCCGAGATCGTCCCAGCCCAGCGCCCGGTAACCGACCCAGGTGCCTTCGGACAGGTAGGTGCCACGGAAGTTCACCAGGACGACCACGAAGCCGGACTCGGCCAGCTGGGCCGCGGCCTTTCGGGTCCCCTCGCCTCGCAGATCCGCATAGCGCTGTTCGAACAGGGCCGGCCAGGGCCCTTGCCCGGCCGGGAAGTAAAGGTATGCCGACAGCCGTTTGCCGTCGCGCATGGGGATCATCGCGTGCCGTTCCGCGATCGGGCCCAGATCGGCTGCGTCCTGCGCGGCCGCACTTGCGGCCACGGTCGCCGAAGCCGCGGCCAGCCAAACGAGCAGGCTTTTCATGGGTATATCACCGCAACCGTTGGGGAGGGCTGGAAGGCCGAGTACACCGTTCTGGCCGGGCGGGATCCCGGAAGGCCGTGCGATCGCCCCGCGCTTGGCGCTTAGGTTGTTCATCAGAGCAGACCGGCCGGGGCTCGAAAAGCAGAAAAGCGGACAAGGGCGGCACCGGGGCCTGGCACGGGGCGTCCGTCTGCCCTTGGAAAAGACCTCGGAACAGTGGAGAATAGCATCAGGCCGTGTTCGATAATCCGTTTTCCGCTGGCACTGGCTCGCACCGCCGCTGGACCGCAAGCCCAAAGCTCCGTGGCGGAGGGAAGCGGCCCCCTGCCGACCCGCCTCTCATCCGACGTAACTTTGAGCTGCCCGTACGCCGAACCTGCACGGATAGGTCGTCCTCTGATAGAACGTCGAGGGATTCTCGTGCGATGGGCCGTTTGCCTGCTCTCGGTCCCCTGCCTGATGGGGCTTGCTCCCCTGCGGTCCGTCATGCGCGCGGATGAACCGCAGGCGGCGGAAGCGGCGGCGGCGTTTCGCAACCAGGTGGCCCCCGTGCTCGCCCGCTATTGCACGGGCTGCCACGGCGGCGCCAAGCCGAAGGGGGATCTGGCACTCGACGGATACAAGGACGCTCAGGCGGCCGAGAAGGACCGCGAGACCTGGGAGCGTGTGCTGGGGATGCTCGAACTGGGCGAGATGCCGCCCAAGGACAAGCCGCGGCCGAGCCCCGCCGAGCTGGAGCAGCTCACCAGGTGGATCCAGGCGTCGCTGGCCAAGACCGATTGCTCGGGTGATAAGAACCCGGGCCGGGTCACGCTGCACCGTCTGAATCGCGCGGAGTACAACAACACCATCCGCGATCTCGTGGGCATCGACTTCCACCCCGCGGATGATTTCCCCTCCGACGATGTCGGCTACGGCTTCGACAACATCGGCGACGTCCTTTCGATGTCGCCCATCCTCGTGGAGAAGTACCTGGCGGCGGCGGAGCAGGTGGTGGAGAAGGCGATCGTGGCCGACGCCGCGGCCCGGCAGCCGGTAAAGCGCTTCGAGGCCAAGGAGCTTACGGGCGGCGACCGGCTCGGGCCGCGCGTGATGGTTTCCAAGCAGGAGGCGTGGGCGGAATATCAGTTCCCAAAGGACGGCCAGTACTCGCTCCGCGTCAAGGCGTTCGCGGGGAAACGCGAACATCCGCCTCGGCTGTCTCTGCGGCTCGACGACCGCGAGGTGCTCGCGGCAGACGTAACGGAAACGAAGGACAACGCACGCGCTCACGAGGTGAAGCTCGACGTGCCGGCCGGCACGCACAAGATCGTCGTCTCCGATGCGGCGCGCACCGCTCCGGCCGGCAATGGCGACGAGAAAGGCTCGTTGCTGCTGGTCGAGTTCATCGAGCTGCGCGGGCCGATCGACCTGCCGGCCAGCCACCGCCGCATCGTCACCTGCGAGCCGAGCGGGGAGCGATCGCGCGCCGAGTGCGCTCGCAAGATCCTGGGTGATTTCGTGCCGCGTGCCTTTCGCCGACCCGCCACGCGGGAGGAGATTGAGCGGCTGGTCAAGCTGGTGCAGCTGGCCGAGCAGCAAGGGGACGGCTTCGAGCGGGGCATCCAGCTCGCGCTCGAGGCGGTGCTCACCTCGCCGCACTTCCTGTTCCGCGTCGAGGCGGACCCGGAACCAGGCGACCCGAGCGGCGTCCGCGCGCTCGATGACCACGAACTGGCAACCCGCCTCTCCTATTTCCTCTGGAGCAGCATGCCGGACGACGAACTCTTCGAGCTGGCGCGGCGCGGCGAGTTGCGCAAGGACGGCGTACTCGACGCCCAGGTCCGCCGCATGCTGGCCGACCCCAAGGCGCACGCCCTGGTGGACAACTTCGCCGGGCAGTGGCTGCAGCTCCGCGACGTGGCGAAGGTGAACCCGGACGCGGACCTCTTCCCCGACTTCGACGCCGAGCTGCGCGACGCGATGGAGCGCGAGACGGAGCTGTTCTTCGAATCGGTGCTGCGCGACGACCGCAGCGTGTTCGACTTCTTGGACGCGGACTACACGTTCGCGAACGAGCGGCTGGCGCGGCATTACGGCATCCCCGGCGTTCGAGGCAGCGAATTTCGCCGCGTGTCGCTCGCCGGCACGCCGCGACGCGGGGTGCTCACCCAGGCGAGTATTCTCACGATCACCTCGAACCCGACCCGCACATCGCCGGTCAAGCGCGGCAAGTGGATCCTCGAGAACATCCTGGGCACGCCTCCCCCGCCGCCGCCGCCCGGGGTCGAGGAGCTGGACACGAGCAAGGAGGCAATGCTCAAGGGCTCGCTGCGCGAGCGGATGGAACAGCACCGCTCGAAGCCGATGTGCGCGACCTGCCATGCCCGCATGGACCCGCTCGGCTTCGCGTTCGAAAACTTCGACGCGATCGGGGCGTGGCGCGATTTCGACGGCAGTTTCAGCATCGACCCGTCGGGCAGCCTGCCCGGCGACGTGAAGTTCCAGGGCGCCGCCGCGCTGGTGGATCTCCTGAAAACCAGCCGCCGGACACAGTTCTGTCGCTGCCTGGCGGAGAAGATGCTAACCTATGGCCTGGGGCGGGGCCTCGAGCCGTACGACCGCTGCGCCGTGGACGGCGTGGTGGCATCGCTCGAGGAAAACGATCATCGTTTCTCTAGCCTTGTGCAGGCCGTGGTCCACAGCGATCCCTTCCTGTTGCGCGCTGCCAAGGGGGATGAAAAATGACGCGACACACAGCGGTCTCGCGGCGGACGGTCCTCAAGGGGCTCGGCACCGCCATCGCCTTGCCCATGCTCGAGGCGATGCGGCCGGCCGTGGCCGCCGCCGAAAAGCTTGGCCCCCCCGCCAAGCCGCTGCGCATGGCGTTCTTCAGCGTGCCGAACGGCGTGCACATGCCCGCCTGGACGCCGTTGTCCGACGGCTACGATTTCGATCTGCCCCTTACCCTCGAACCACTCCAGGCGATCAAGGACGAGCTGCTCGTCCTGACCGGCCTGACCCACGACAAGGGGCGAGCCAACGCCGACGGGCCCGGCGATCACGCCCGCTCGGCCGCCAGCTTCCTCACCGGGTGCCAGCCCGTGAAGACGGCCGGGGCCAACATCCGCGTCGGCATATCGGTCGATCAGTTCGCCGCCAAGCGAATCGGTCATTACACGAAGTTCCCGTCCATCGAGCTGGGCATCGAGCCGGGCCGGGGCGCCGGCAGCTGCGACTCCGGGTACAGCTGCGCCTACTCCAACACCATCTCCTGGAGCTCGGAGAGCACCCCGGTGGCCAAGGAGGTCAATCCGCGTCTGGTCTTCGAGCGGCTGTTCTCCAACCGCTTGGCCGATCCGGGGGGCGAGAGCCCCGCGAAGCGCAACCTCTACAAGACCAGCGTGCTCGATTTTGTTTCGGACGACGCGCGGCGGCTCAAGTCGCGGCTCGGCAAGACGGATCAGCGCAAGCTCGACGAGTACCTGGGCGGCATCCGCGAGCTCGAGACGCGCATCGCCCAGGCGGAGAAGGAGGCGACGGCCGACTTCCCGGACCTGAACGTCCCCCCCGGCGTTCCGCAGGACTACGCGCAGCACGCGCGGCTCATGTGCGACCTTGTGGTGCTGGCCTTCCAGACCGACCTGACCCGCATCGCCACCTGCATGCTGGCCAACGAGGGGAGCAACCGCAGCTACCGGCCGATCGGCGTACCCGAGGGGCATCACGACCTCTCGCACCACGGTGGCGATCCGATCAAGCACGCGAAGCTCCAGACCATCAACCACTTCCACATCACGCAGTTCGCGTACCTGCTCGAGAGGCTCAAGGCCATTCCCGAAGCGGAGGGCACTCTGCTCGACAACTGCATGATCGTGTACGGCAGCGGGATCGGCGACGGCAACCGCCACAACCACGATGATCTGCCCGTTCTGCTGGCGGGCCGAGGCGGGGGCAGTCTGCGCACCGGACGGCACATCAGCTACCCCGGTGAGACGCCGATGACCAACCTGTTCGTCTCGATGCTCGAGCGCGTCGGCGCGGCGACCGAGCGATTCGCCGACAGCACCGGACCGCTGCCGCTGTTGAGCTGAGCCATCCAGCTCCCCTCGCCCCGCTTGCGGGGAGAGGGGAGCTCAGAGTTGGCGACCCAGCGAGCGACGGTGGGTTGATGTTGATGCAGCGTCCAGTCCAACGTTCGATGAGATCAAGCTTCGGTGCAACCTCGCTCCGCCTTACCCGGTTCACGACAGAGCTTCTCCAACCCCTCTCCCCGCAAGCGGGGAGAGGGGAGCTCAGAGTGACGGCGACCAAGGGTTGAGTCGGCGTGGCAGGCGACTTCGCCGCCAACGCTTTTGGCGAGACCCCGTTTTAGTTTTACTCGTCTTCATCGTGCATTCCGCCATCAAGCGTCCATGCTTTTGACGTCCCGCCAGCTCGAACGGTCCGACTCCCGCCCAACACGTACGGGAGAGCGATGTCCCCCTCTCCCGCCCCTCGCCCCGCTTGCGGGGAGAGGGGTGAGGGGTGAGGGGCGCTCCGTGCCTCGTTCTCCACAGCACAACGGAGCTCTCTCCTCCCTGCTCGCCCTCGCGCTCGTCGCCCTGCCGGCCGGCGCCGGCATGGCACAGGAGAAGGCCGCGTCGGTCAGCCAGCTCGCCGAGGCGCTCAAGAGCAGCGATGTGCAGACGCGCCGGGATGCGGCGTACGGTCTCGAGCAGCTGGGTCCCGGCGCACAAGACGCAGTACCCGCTCTCATCGCAGCGCTCGACGACCGCGATCACCAGGTCTGGTCGTACTCGGTGAGCGCTCTGGCCAACATCGGCCCCGCGGCACGGGACGCGATCCCCGCGCTCGTACGCGGCCTCGAGCGGCGCGAGCGGCAGATGTGGTATCGCAGCGCGTACGCCCTGGGCCGGATCGGCGCGGCGGCCGTGCCGGCGCTCGATGAATCGCTCGCGTCCAAGAACGCAACGGTTCGCGCCGGGGCCGCCAAGGCGCTGGGCTGGGCCGGCCAGGCGGCCGAACCGGCGATCCCGAAGCTGGCCGCATTGCTGCGCGATTCGGACAACGACGCGCGCGAGCTGGCGTCCGCGGCACTGGTGCAGATCGGCGCCCCCGCGGTGCCGGCGCTCGTCGCGGTGGCCGGCAGCGAATCGGCCTCCGCGCGCGCGGCTGCCGTCCGGGCGCTCGGCCCGCTCGCCCGCTCCGCGAAGCCGGCCGCCCAGGCGCTCGTCACGGCCTGCCGCGACAACGACAAGCAGGTGCGCACCGCCGCGCTCGCCGGGCTGGGCCAGGGCGGCGTCGAGCCGGGCGAAGCGATCCCCGTGCTGCTCGCCGCGCTCGGCGACGGCGACGAGGCGGTCCGCAAGGCCGCCCTGAACAGCCTGCTCAGCGTCGGGCCCGCGCTGCGCGGTGCGGTTCCCGAACTGGCCAAGCTGGTCCAGGGCGAGGACCAGGGAGTGAGCCGCACCGCCGCCGCCCTGCTCGGCCGCATCGGCGCGCCGGCGGGGGGCGCCGTGCCGGCCCTGATCGAGGCCATGCGAACCCGCAGGGAATTGCCCGGCGACGCGGTGTATGCCGAATCGCTGCGGCGGATCGGCCCTGCGGCCGTCCCCGCACTCCTGGCGGCAATGAAGCAGGGCGGCATCGATCCGGCCATGCTCGCCGACGCCCTGGGCGGTATCGGGCCCCCTGTGGTCCCCGATCTGGTCGAAACGCTGCGCGATGCACAGCCGGCCGTGCGCTCGCTGGCGGCTCGCGCACTGGGGCGGATCGGGCCGCAGGCGTCGCCAGC
>JBGPMX010000211.1:0-7988 GCA_041487215.1 Planctomycetia bacterium
GCGAGGAACGAGCCAAGCGAAGGATCTCGGTGAGTGGGAGAGAGGGCCGGACGCGCCCCGCGCTCAATTGATCATGCGGGGACAGGGCACAGTGGGTGGCAGGTTGTCATCCTGAGCCGGCGAGGAACCAGCCAAGCGAAGGATCTCGGCGGGTTCGGGCAGGCGGTTCTTCGCACCGCTGCGGGCGGTGCGGACGGTTTTCGGCAAACGGCCGGACCAAAAACTTATCAACACCCGCTTGGCGGTTCCGCCGCCGGCTGGTAATGTCTCCCCCTCGCCCGACGGACTCAGCCTCGAAGAGGTAGAGCGATGCAGAACGGATTGAACGCCGCACAGCAAGACGCGGTCCGCACGACGCGGGGCCCGCTGCTCGTCCTGGCCGGGGCGGGCAGCGGCAAGACGCGGGTCATCACATTTCGCATCGCCCACCTGATCGCCTCGGGCGTCGCGGCCGACCGAATCCTCGCCGTCACCTTCACGAACAAGGCCGCGCAGGAGATGCAGGAGCGGGCGGCCGGGCTGCTCGGCAAACGCCTCAAGAAACGTCCCCACATCTCCACCTTCCACTCGCTCTGCGTCAACGTGCTGCGCCGCGACATCGACCTCCTTGGCTACGCGCGGTCGTTTGCCATCTACGACCGAAACGACCAGGAGAGCGCGGCGCGGTCGGCGCTGCGCGACGTGCGCGCAGCGACGGCCGCACTCAAACCCAGCGAGCTGCTGTTCCGGATCAGCCGCTGGAAAACCGCCGGTAGGCGCGCCGACGCCGTGGCGGATCTGATCGAAGACGACAAGGACGAGCTGGCCGCGGCCGCCTACCGCCGCTACGAGAAGCAGCTGCGTGCGGCCGGCGCGCTCGACTTCGACGACCTGCTGCTCTCGACCCACGAGCTGTTCGCGCAGCACCCCCCGGCGCTCGAGCGGCATCAGAACCGGTTCGACCACGTGCTGGTCGACGAGTATCAGGATACCAATGCCACGCAGTACGCCATCATCGCCGGGCTGGTGCGCCCCCACGGCAACCTCTGCGTGGTCGGGGACGACGACCAGTCGATCTACGGCTGGCGCGGCGCCGAGATCGAGAATATTCTGGGTTTCGACCGGGACTTCCCGGACGCCAAGATCGTGCGTCTCGAGGAGAACTATCGCTGCACGCCGGAAATCCTCGCGCTCGCGAACCGCGTCATCCTGCACAACCCGCAGCGCCGCGAGAAGGTGCTGCGCGCCACTCGCCCGGCCGGCGCGGTCCCGCGTTTCATCGAGCTCGAGGACGAGGTCGAAGAGTCCAAGCGGGTCGTCGGCGAAATCCAGGACGCCGTGCGGCTCGGCCGTGCCCAGCCGCGCGACTTCGCGATCCTGTTTCGCACGAACGAACAGCCCAGGGTGTTCGAGACCGATCTGCGTGCGGCCCGGCTCCCCTATGTGCTCATCGGCGGCATGTCGTTCTTCGACCGCCGCGAGGTGCGCGACTTGCTCGCCTACCTGAAGCTGCTGGTGAACCCCGGTGACGAGGTACCGCTGCTGCGGGTGATCAACACGCCGCCGCGCGGCATCGGCGAATCGAGCGTCGAGAAGCTGCTGGCACGCGCCGTCCGAGCCGGCGTGCCACTCTGGGATGTGCTGGCAAGCGCCGAGTCGGACGGCGAGATCCCCTATCAGGCCGCACAGGCGATCGCGCAGTTTCGCACGTTGATCGACGGCTGGCGCACCCGCCTGGCCCGGCCCCCGCTGGCCGATGGCGTCCGCGAGATCATCGAGCGCGTCGATTACCGTTCGGAGATCGACCGCAACTACAAGGAGCCGCAGGACCGGCTGAACCGCTGGAATACGGTGCAAGAGGTGGTCAACGCGCTGGCGCAGTACGAGGAGCGTGCGGCGGAGCCGAGCCTGGCCGGCTTCCTGGAGGACGTGGCGCTGACGGGACGCGAAGAGGAGAACGACAAGGAAGGCAAGCTGAATCGCAACGCCGTGGTGCTCATGACGCTGCACAGCGCCAAGGGGCTCGAGTTTCCGAACGTCTACCTGGTGGGCATGGAGGAAGGGCTATTGCCGCACGACCGGTCGCTGGCGGACGGCGTGCGGGCGCTCTGCGAGGAGCGGCGGCTGGCCTACGTGGGCATCACCCGCGCGCGGGACCGGCTCACGCTCACCCGTGCCAAGACCCGCACCAAGTGGGGCAAGCGGCGGCCGACCAAGCCCTCGCGCTTCCTGGCCGAGATGCGCGGCGAGGTCGAGCCGCCCCAGCCGAAGAAGCGGCGCGCTCCGCGCAAACATCGCCGCCCGGCCGGGACGCCGTAGGCGAGCCACCCGGCGCACAGCCGCGGAGCGGCGGAACATGCGAGCCCACGCCGCAAGCCGTGGGATATGGAGCTCGGCGGCTACCAGTCCGGCACATGAGCCGCTCCGCGGCTGTGCAATCAGTCCTCTTTCCCCCTTGCCCCGACGCGCACGCCTGCGGCTTGCGGTTAAACAACGGCGTCGTTGACCGCTCGGATATAATCCCTCGGCGGGCCGGGTACGTCGTCACGCCGCCACGGCGGGCATTCGTTTAGAAGGGCATCGAGCTGTCATGGGTGAACAGTACATCTTCACGATCGAAGACCTGCACAAGTTCTACGCCAAGCGCGAGGTCGTCAAGGGGATCTGGCTGGCGTTCTATCCCGGCGCCAAGATCGGTGTGCTGGGGGGCAACGGAGCGGGCAAGAGCACGCTGCTCCGCATCATGGCGGGCGAGGACAGGGATTTTCTCGGCACCGCGCGCCTCAGCGACGGCTTCACGCGCGGCTACGTGCCGCAGGAGCCGCAGCTCGACCCAGCCAAGGACGTGCGAGGCAACCTTGAGGAGGCGGTGGGCCCCAAGCGGGCCCTCCTGGAACGCTACGAGACGCTGAACGCGAAATTCGGCGAAGAGCTCGATGCGGACGCCATGGACAAGCTCGTCGCCGCGCACACCCGCGTCCAGGAGGAGATCGAACGCACGAATGCGTGGGAGCTCGACCGCGAGCTCGAGATCGCCATGGACGCCATGCGGCTCCCCCCCGGCGACGCCCGCGTCGAGACCCTCTCAGGCGGCGAGCGACGCCGCGTCGCACTCTGCAAGGTCCTGCTTCAGAAACCCGATCTGCTGCTGCTCGACGAACCGACCAACCACCTCGACGCGGAATCGGTCGCGTGGCTCGAGCGGCATCTCCAGGAGTACGCCGGCACGGTCGTCGCCGTCACCCACGATCGCTACTTCCTGGACAACGTCGCCCAGTGGATCCTCGAGCTCGACCGCGGGCAGGGCATTCCCTGGAAGGGAAACTACACGTCCTGGCTGGAACAGAAAGGGGCACGGCTGCGGCACGAGGAGAAGCAGGCGTCCGCCCGGCAACGTACGTTGGAACGCGAGCTGGACTGGGTGCGCATGGCGCCGCGCGCCCGCCAGGCCAAGAGCAAGGCACGCCTCAGCCAGTACGAGAAACTCGCGGCGCAGGAATACGACGAGCGGGACGAGACGATCGAGCTGCAGATCCCGCCCGGCCCCCATCTGGGCGATACGGTCGTCGTCGCCGACGGCGTGCGCAAGGGCTACGGCGACAACCTGCTCATGGAGAATCTCAACTTCCACCTTCCGCCGGGCGGCATCGTGGGGATCATCGGGCCGAACGGGGCCGGCAAGACGACGCTCTTTCGCATGATCGTCGGCGACGAGCAGCCGGACGCGGGCACGCTCCGCGTGGGCGAGACAGTCGTCACCGCCTACGTGGACCAGAACCGCGAAACGCTCGGCCCGGACAAGACCGTCTTCGAGGAGATCACCGGCGGGGCCGACCAGCTCCTGTTCGGCAAGCGCAAGATCGCATCCCGCGGCTACGTGTCCCGTTTCAATTTCAAGGGGACCGATCAGCAAAAGCGGGTCGGGGACCTGTCGGGCGGGGAGCGGAATCGCCTCTTGCTTGCGAAGGTGCTTACCAAGGGGGGCAACCTGCTGCTGCTCGACGAGCCTACCAATGATCTCGACGTCGATACGCTGCGGGCGCTCGAGGAGGGGCTGCTCAACTTCGGCGGCTGCGCGGTGGTTATCAGCCACGATCGCTGGTTCCTGGACCGCATTGCCACGCACATCCTGGCCTTCGAAGGGGATTCGAAGGTCGTGTGGCACGAGGGGAACTACCAGAGTTATGAGTCGCTGCGCCGGCAGCGGCTGGGCGCGGACGCCGAACGGCCGCACCGCATCCGGTACAAGAAGCTCTCGGTGGGGTGAGATTTCGCCGCGATTCAGTCAGGCTGGAAAGCCTGACGTACGTCAGCCTTTCTATGCCAGCAGGCGCTCGATCACCTTCCCCTCGCTCAGCTTGATGGGGCGGCCGATCGGTGTGCTCATCATCTTGGCGGGGTCGATGCCCATCGAGGCGAGGATGGTCGCGTACACGTCGTCCACGGTGCATGGATCCTTCGGTTGCGGCTTGCCCTCCGGGCTCGTTTCGCCGATCACCTGGCCGCCGCGGATGCCGCCGCCGGCCAGCGCGAGCGAGAAGCCGGTGGGCCAGTGGTCGCGGCCGTCCGCGGGGTTGATCCGCGGCGTACGGCCGAACTCGCCCGTGCAGAGCACGAGCGTGGAATCGAACAGGTCATGCGCGCGCAGGTCCTGGATCAGGGCCGCGAACGCCGGATCGAGCGTTTTGGTCTGTTCGGCCGTGCCCTTGAAGTTGTTCAGGTGGGTGTCCCAGCCGGGCAGCGAGATCTCGATGCAACGCACCCCTGCCTCGATGAGCCGCCGTGCGGCCAGGCAGCCGCGTCCGAACGGCGTGTCGCCGTAACCCTCGCGCACGCGCGCCGGCTCGTCCTGCACGCGAAACGCGTCGAGCTGCTCGGAGCTCATCATGCGTACCGCCCGGTCCACCGTCTCGCGGTGCAGCGTCTTTTGCCCCCGCGCGCCGTAGCGCCGTGCCATGGCTCGTTCGACGACATCCAGGTCTTCGAGCCGCTTCAAACGCCGCGCGTCGGCCGTGGAGCTGACCAGGTCGGGGAGCGGGTCGCGTGGGTCGCCGCTGCGGAACGCGTCGAACTCCTCGCCCAGGTACCCGCCGCGCGACGCCTTGTCGCTGGGCAGGATCGAGATGTAGCGCGGGATCTCCGCCCGGTCCTCGGGCAGCTCCGCGGCGCAGATGGCGCCGAGCGCCGGGTGCACGACGGTCGGGTTGGGCCGGTAACCGGTCCGCATCAGGTACGTGCCCCGCTCGTGGTCCCCCTCCTTGGTCAGCATGGACCGAACGAGCGCCACGTGCTCCATCTGCTCGGCCAGTTGCGGCAGCCCCGCCGCCAACTCGATGCCGGGAACACGAGTGGGGATGGCGCGGGTGGGGCCGGCGATGGCCGTGCCCGGCTTGGGGTCGAACGTCTCGAGTTGGCTCGGCCCGCCCCCCAGCCACAGCACGATGAGCGCTCGGGCACGCGGCCTGCGCGGCGCCGTCGCAACGGCGTCGGCCAGGCCGAAGTGCTGCGCGGCGAGCCAGGCCAGGCTGGACAGCGATGTGACCCTGCCGAAGGTTCGGCGCGTAATTAGAGAACCTGACCGAGCCGCCTGGCACGATTGAATTACTCGAGCGAATGGCGGGCGCTGCTGGGTTTTGTCCGACGCACTTAGTGATTCCATGAGAACTCCGTCGCATTGACGAGCGCCCACAGCATGTCCTCGACGGCCAGACCGCGCGGCTTGGCGCGCAGGCCGCGCAGCCGCTCCACGAAATGCGCCGCCTCGTCCGCCGTCGGCACGCGGCTCAGGCAGACCAGGTACGCGATCCGGACCCGCGCCTCATCGGACGGCGCGAGCGCGGCGATGCGCCCGGCCGCGTTTACCAGGTTCGCCTCGGTCCTCTCCCGCGGCGTCTTGCCGTTCATCATGACCAGCCGCTGCGGGATCGTCCCCGTGTGCACACTGAGCTCTTCCTCGCCCGCGTCACCGTAGCGGTTCACGAACTCGCTGCTGTTGAGAACGCGAAAGAACCGCACCAGCACGTGCGAGTCGGCGTCCACTGTGCGCAGCGACGAGATCTGGATGAGCGACCCGGCGATCTGCTCGGAACGCAGCCGCGTGAGCGGGAACGCCGCGAACAGGTTCTGCTGTTCCGGCGACACGTCCGCCGCGCCGGCCGAATCCGTACCGAAGGCGCGGGTCGCCGCGATCACCCGGATGAGCCGCCGCAGGTCGTACCCGTGCGCGCGAAAGTCATCGGCCAGCACTTCGAGCACGCCGGAGACACGCGGGTCCGCTTCGAGGTCGTCCACGGGTTCCACCAGGCCCTGTCCAAAGACGAGCGTCCAGACCCGGTTGGCGATCGCCTGCGCGAAGTACGGGTTCTCGCGGCTCGTGACCCAGCGTGCCAGGTGCTCACGGCGCCGAGCGGCGTCGCCGAGCGAGCCGGCGTCGAACGGTACCGCCGGCGGCACCACCCGCTCTTCCTTGGTCTCGCGGTCCTCGACCTTGAACTCGCCGCCGCGGTCGGCGATACCGGTCACCGTCGGCTGCACTTCGGCGAAGTACGCGGCCAGGCCCTGGAAGTCGCGTTGCTTCCAGCGCGCGAACGGGTGGTCGTGGCACTGTGCGCAGTCGATGCGCAGACCGAGGAACGCACGCGCGGTGCGGGCGGCGAGCCGGATCGGGTCGCGCTCCTGTGCGGTGATGTAATTCGTGGCCGGCTGATCGGTCCACAGCCCCTCGGCCGTGAGCAGCTCGCGGACCAGCTCGTCGTACGGCCGGCTCTTCGCCAGCTGGTCGCTCAGCCAGTAGACGAAGCGGCGACGGCGGTAGATCAGGAAGGGACCGTCCTGGGTGCCGACGAACGCGCGCGCCAGCCGTTCGGCGAAGTAGTCCGCGAAGCGGCGGTCGCCCAGCAGCCGCTCGAGATGATCGCTCGCTCGCGTTTCCGGCGGTCGCTTTTCGAGCGCGCGCATTTCTTCGAGCGACGGCAGGGTGCCGCACAGAGCCAGGTACAGCCGGCGCGCGACCAGCATGGAGTCCGCGGGGGGCAGCGCTTCGAGGCCCGCGGCCTGCCACGCCTCTTGCATGATCTGATCGACGCGGCCCGCCGCCTCGGCGACGGTGGCGTCGGGGGGCGCTGCGCGCGGCCCCGGCGCCTGCGCCGCCAGCGCCAGGACAGCGACGCCGGCGACGAGCCCCAATAGGGCCCCGGCCGACCAGAGAAGGCAGCGAGCGCGTTGCATACGGTTTCCCTCATGCAGTGTACCGCCCGTAGTCGCACACTGTTTCAAGAATCCACTGCGAGGCCCGCTGCATGACTCGCTGCCGCACGGCAACAGGGATAAGCTGTTCCTGAAACACGCGGCCGCCCGCCGGGGTATTCGCTGTAGGAGAGACCTTCTTTTGGAGCCGATCCTGCTACAACCGCTCATCCTGCTGCGGCCGATCCGCGCGCCGGGAGCGGACGGTCCGACGCCGCCCGAAGCGAGCGCCGACGCGGCCATCGCGCCCACCACGGCGGGCGATATTGCGCCGCCGGCAGGGGGCGCGCCGCGGACCGCGTGGATCGCGGCGGCAGGACGCGTGGTCGCGACCGCCTGCAGCCGGCTCTTCGGCGCGGTGTCCCTGATCATCGGCCTGGCGGTGCTCGCCGCGATCCCGATCGTCCAGTTCCTGGCGCTCGGCTACCTGCTGGAATCGGCCGGTCGGATCGCTCGTTCGGGAAGGCTGCGTGACGCATTTCCCGGCGTGCGGCTGGCGTCGCGCCTCGGCGGCATCGTGCTCGGCCTCTGGCTCGTCACGCTGCCGTGGCGCTACGCGGGCGTTCTGGCGTCCGACGCCGCGCTGATCGATCCCGGTTCGACGCAGACCGTCGTGCTCAGACGCATGGTGCTGGCGTTCGCCGTGCTCACCCCGCTGCATAGCTTGTTCGCCGTCTCGCGCGGCGGACGCCTGCGGTACTTCTTCCGGCCGATCCAGAACATGATCTGGGCGGTGCGCCGCATCCGGGCGGGGGGCTATTTCC
>JBGPMX010000212.1:0-7951 GCA_041487215.1 Planctomycetia bacterium
ACGTGCTTCTCCCAGCGCAGCGCGCCGGGCGGCGATGCCGCAGGGGCGGCGTGCGACGAGACGATTCCGAACAGCCAGAGCCCGGCCAGGCCCGCCAGAACGCCTGCGGTGCAGATTTGCTTGATCATCACGAGTACTCCCCGGGGTTGAGGACATTGCGAGACCGAAACATTTTAGCAACACGCGACACGCCCCTCCTCCGTTGTCTTTCTGTTCGGCGCGGGGCTCCCGGCCCCGCCACAAGCGTT
Source organism: Planctomycetia bacterium (assembly GCA_041487215.1). Lineage (GTDB taxonomy): Bacteria > Planctomycetota > Planctomycetia > JALXBF01 > JBGPMX01 > JBGPMX01. The sequence continues at coordinate 249 of JBGPMX010000212.1, forward strand.
GCGAGTTGAAGGCGGGCGGTGAGCGTTCCACGAGCCCCTCACCCCCAGCAAGCGTTGAGCGAGGCAGCGCCCCCCGACTCCAGCGCGCGCTTCACCGCCCCTCACCCCAACCCCTCTCCCCACGCTCGCTCGCGGGATCCATGAGAGGAGCTCGCGTGGGGCGAGGGGAGAGGTAGACGCGCAAAGAGCCTCTCCTGTGAGGCGGTGATGCGCCGAGGAGCTCCCGTGGGGCGAGGGGAGAGGTGTGCGCGCGCAGGCGCTCCCGGGGGACGTGAACGAAGCGTGGGGCAAGGAGAGCAGGCGCGCGCCAACGATCTGCCGGTCAACAGGTCAACAGGTCAACAGGTCAACAGGTCAACGGTGTCTTAAGCGTTAGACGCTCCCGCGGGGATCAGGTAAGCTCGCACAAACTTCCGAGGACGAGCCATGCATTCCGACGACATCGTGGTGCGCGCGAACGAGCTGCGTGGCTTGGTTCGCGCGCTATTTCAGAAGGTCGGCGTTCCGGAGCGAGACGCCGACACGGTGGCGGAGATCCTGGTCGGCACCGATCTGCGCGGCGTCTTTAGTCACGGCACCCGGCTGGCGCCCCAGTATGTGCAGCACATTTTGGACGGGCACATGCAAGCGCGGCCGCAGCCGCGTGTGGAGCGCGAGACGCCGGCCATGGCGGTCATCGACGCCGACCGCGGGCTCGGTCACCTCGCGGCGCGCGACGCCATGCAGCGGGCGATCGACAAGGCGCGCGCGGTGGGGGTAGGCATGGTGAGCGTGCGGCACAGCCATCACTTCGGCGCCGCGTCGATGTACGCGATTCAGGCCGTCGCGCAGGGGATGATCGGCTTCGCCACGACGAGCACGGGGGGCCCGAGCGTGGCGCCGTATGGCGGGCGCGCCGGAGCCATGGCCAACCACCCGCTGGCGTGGGCCTTCCCCACGCCCGGCCCGTTCCCGGTCGTCGTCGACATCGCGGTGGGCGTGGCCGCATGGCAACGCATCGAGACGATGCGGCTCTACGGGCGGCAGCTGCCGCCCGGCTGGTGCCTGGACCGGGAAGGCAACCCGACCGAGGACCCGGCCCAAGCGTGGATCATGTTCCCCGCGGGCGGGACCCGCGGCTACGGCCTGGGACTGGTCGCCGCCGTGCTCGGCGGGATCCTGTCCGGCGGCGAGTCCCCCAGCCGCCGCGACCGTTACAACGCCGCCACCGATTCCGAGCACACGCTGCTGGCGTTATCCGTCGAGCACTTCGTGCCGCGCGCGCAGTTTCTCCAGGAGATCGGCGAGACCGTAGCGGCGTGCCAGCGCACCCCGCCGCTCGAGGGCTTCGACCGTGTACGCGTGCCCGGCGAGCTGGAGTGGGAAAACCAGACGAAGTGGGCTTCGCAAGGGATCCCGCTGCACCGCGAGCACCTGGCCCGCCTGGCCGGCATCGCCGAGCGCATCGGTGTCCCCGTGCCGTGGTGAGGTGCGGTGCGGTCCGGTGCGGTCCGATGCGGTGCGGTCCGATGCGGTGCGGTCCGGTGCGGTGTCATCCTGAGCGGAGCGAGGAACGAGCGGAGCGAAGGATCTCGCACGTTCGCACGCGCTACGCCCTACGCTCGCACGCGTTTCAGCGCCGCGTGGTGTCGCTCCACTCCGCCGCCACCTTCTGCACGGTCGGATTCGCGCGCAGCTGCGCGACACCGTCCGTGAACGACGGCTCGCGCGTCACGACGTATCCCATGCCGAGCAACACGGCGTAGGTCGCGGCCGTCGCCGCCATGGACCCGGAGAACAGCTTGAGCGCGGTGCCGAACGACTTCTTGAAGCCCAGCATCCCGCCGCTCCACTCGATGCTCCAGAGCTCGTCCATGAAGAGGTGCGAGAAGAAGCCGATGAGCGCGCCGAGCGCGAGCAACCAGCGGGTGGGGCCGGGCAAGTCGCCGAGCAAGAAGCAACTGGATGCTACGATGAACGCGGCGGGGATCGAGTGGAACATGCCGCGGTGCACCGTGAAAGTCTCGAGCAGCCAGGCGCCGCCGAACCGAACGGCCAGGTAGCAGGCCGTCATGAGCACGACGAGCGCCTCGCTGGAGAACGTCTGCGGGATCTCGATCCCGACGCCAGCCAGGTAAGTCATGCAGAAGCCGATCCGCTTGAGCAAGAGCAGCGGGGCGACCGCGGCGGTGAAGCCGAGCACCTCGCGGACGGGCTGCCCGGTGGGCGAGTCCAGGTCGGGCAGCATGCCGCCCAGCGCCGTGAGCCCGCCGGCGATCAGGCAGGGAGCGGGGGAGACGCCCCCGAGAAAATAGGCGGCCGCCGCGTAACCGACCCCGAGTGCGGACGACACCGTCACGTGCTGCCGAAAGCCCGCCATGGCATCCTCCTTCTTGCGGTGCGCCCGGTCTTCCTGCCGAGCGCGGGGCGAGAAAATATCAGTTCCCGCGCCGCACGGCAACGGCAATGTGCCGCCGGTTGCCACGCCGTTTGACTTCCGAAGTCTTCAACTCGGCGCCTAGACTGTCGGAAGTCTTGCCGAGTCCTCGACCGCTGCGCGCGTGTGCCATATCATCAGCCGATCTCCGCCCCCGCATGTTCCTGGCGAGGAAGACATGATTCCGCACAGCACGCTCGATCGCCCCGCCGCCCCGCCCGGTCCCTGGTTCAGCGAGATGACCCGCTACCACTGGTTCGTGCTCGCGGTCGCCGCGCTGGGCTGGTTGTTTGATTGCCTGGATCAGCAACTGTTCATCCTCGCCCGCCAGCCCGCCATGCGCGAGCTGCTGCCGCCGCTGTCCGACGTCGATTCCTACTCCGCCTACGCGACGTCGATCTTCCTGATCGGCTGGGCGTCCGGGGGACTGTTCTTCGGCGTGCTGGGCGACCGCGTCGGCCGGGCGAAGACAATGGTCATCACGATCTTGTTGTACTCGATGTTCACCGGCCTGAGCTCGATCTCGGTCGGATTCTGGGACTTCGTGCTGTACCGCTTCCTGACCGGGCTGGGGGTGGGAGGCGAGTTCGCAGTCGGGGTGGCGCTGGTGGCCGAGGTCATGCCGGACCGGGCGCGCCCGTACACGCTCGCCATGCTCCAGGCGCTCTCGGCGATCGGCAATGTCACCGCCGCGGTGATCGGCATGACGCTCGGATCGCTCGCCGAGGCCGGCCTGATGCGGAGCACCTGGCGGCCCATGTTCGTCATCGGCGCCGTGCCTGCGCTGCTGGCCCTGCTCATCCGCCGGCGACTGCAGGAGCCCGAGCGCTGGCGGCAGGCGGCGGGCGGGGGAGCCTCGCTCCAGCTCGGCTCGTACCGCGCCCTCTTCGGCAACCCGCGCTGGCGCAAGCACGCACTGGTCGGCCTTGTGCTCGCCTTCTCGGGCGTTGTCGGGCTCTGGGCGGTCGGTTTCTTCACGATGGACCTGGTCGGCAACGTGCTGCGCACCCGCTTCACGCACGAGGCCGAGGCGGCCGGGGCGATGACCGATCAGGTGACCCAGGCGATCAACGGGCGGATCGCCAAGTGGAAGGGGATCACGTCGATGATGATCAATCTCGGCGCGTTCCTGGGCATGTACGGCTTCGGCTGGCTGGCGGAACGGGTCGGCCGCCGGCCGACCTTCGCGCTCGCCTTCTGCGCCGCCTTTTTCAGCACCGCGTCCGTCTTCTGGTTCCTCGAGGAATTCCACCAGATCTTCTGGATGGTACCGCTCATGGGATTTTGCCAGCTGTCGCTCTTCGCCGGCTACGCCATCTATTTCCCGGAGCTGTTCCCCACCTACCTGCGCAGCACCGGGACGAGCTTTTGCTACAACGTGGGGCGGTTCGTCGCGGCGGCCGGCCCCGCGCTGCTGGGGCTGTTGACGGGTTTCGTGTTCCGGGACAAGGCCGAGCCGCTGCGCTACGCCGGCCTGGTGATGTGCAGCGTGTTCCTTATCGGCCTGATCGCGCTCCCCTTCGCGCCCGAGACCCGGGGACGACCGCTGCCGGAATAGAAGAGTTGAGCGTGGAGCGTGGAGAGCCAGACCCAGAGTCGAGAGTCCAGAGCCGGCAGCCGAGAGCCAGAGGAGGGTTCAGGGTTCAGAACAATCCCGTCACCGACCGTCCACCACCGACCGTCGATCAGCGACCGCCGATCACCGGTTACGGCGCCCCCCGCGTACTCCTCGCCTCGTGAGACGAGTGCGCGCGCCTTCTTGCTCCCTCTCCCCGCTTGCGGGGAGAGGGTTGGGGTGAGGGGTCGCTCCTCTTGGAAAGGACTCGGGATTACCGTACCGATCACCGACTACCGATCCCCGATGTACGCCTGGTACGCAGCGGCGGGGTTCGCCGCCGACGCGTCCCCCTCGTGGAACACGACGCGGTAGCGGAACGTGATCGACTCGCCGCGCGGGATTGTGTAGCTGCCGTCCTTCGATTTGTCGTTGCTGAAATCGTGCAGGCCGAATGGGTTCGCCGCGAACAGCCCGTACGTGCGCACGTGCCAGTGCGTGGGATGCCGAAAGCTCGACGGATGGTTCAGGATCGTGATGCCCACCGTCTTGCCGTTGACGGGCCCCGAATAGTCGACCCACTCGGCCGGTCGCCCCCACGCCTTGGCGTCGCTCTCGCCCCGCGAGTTCACGATATGCCCGCCCGGCTGGCCCTTCTGCGGCTGATCGACGTCCATCGAGCTTGCCACACGCACGCCGAACATCCCTTCCTTCGTATCGCCAAAAGTGACGTCGCCGTCGCTGGCGCGGATGGTGATGTCGAAGTCCAGCATCCGGTTCGGCTGCGTGGCGTAGATGCGCAGCTCGCGCGTGTCCTCGCAGATCTTCTTGGCCTGGTCTCCGTCCCGCACGACCCAGTCGTTGACCGCGCGGATGCGGCCGACCGTGCCGCTCGCCTCGACCGCCTCGAACGCGCGGTGCACCTGGTGGCCCGACTTGTCGGTCTCGGCCCAGAAGTCGATGCCGTTCACCAGGCCGTGCGTGAACCACAGGGAGCGCTGGTGCGGGTGATCGTGCTTCTCGCCGGCGACGTCTCGCATCGGGTAGGCGCGCGTGATCGGGTCGCCGCTCGGTCCGATGATCGGCCAGAGGTACGGCTTGGGCGCGCCGGCGAAGATGTAGCGCGTGAACAGCTTGCCGTCGATCTTCACCTCGAGCGCGTCGGTCCCCTTCGTAATCTCGACGCCCGACCCCGCCGTGGATGGCGTTGCTGACCGGGCGGCGGCCGATGCCACGGCCAGCAAAGAGGCGGACCCGAGGCACAAGAAAACAATGGTCGATGAGATTCTTTGCACGGCGGCGGGCTCCCAATTCCGACGAACAACGGGACGAAGGCTCACACTCGCGCGGGACCGCCCATAGGGACCGCATGCAAGCGGCCGTTTGTAGGAACCGCATTCATGCGGTCCGGAGCAACGCAGAGGACAGTCTGGGATACAGAAAAGCCCCGATAAATCGGGGGCACTACAAACCTACACCTCGATCTTCGGCAGGCTCCACGGCTTGCGGTACTCGCGACTCAAGAGCGCGTTGGCGTCCGAGTCGGGCGTCTTGTGCTGGGGGTCGCGGTAGCACTGCTCCCGCTTCGGATCCCAGTAAATCTTGCGGCCGACCTTCAGCGAGATATTGGCCAGGTGGCAGCACAGCGTCGTCTCGTGCATCGATTCGATATCGCTATGCGTCTTCTCGCGCGTTTTCACGCACTCCAGGAAGTTCTGCACGTGCGGCCAGTGCTGGTCCGAGCTGCCGCTCGAGACCGGTTCGGTGCGGTTCACATCCTTGTCCCCTTCGCGCCGCGTCTCGGGAATGATCTCGAACCCGCCCCGATTCAGGTTCATGGTGCCGTTGGTGCCGACGAACTGGATGCCGTGGTCCGGCGACCACTCCTTGGGGTTGCGGTTGAACTTCCGCATGGTGTAGACCTGCACGAACGGGCCGTCGGAGCCCTCGAACTCGTAAACGGCTTCGAGCAGGTCCGGGGTGTCGCGGTTGTCTTGCAGCGCCACCTTGCCGCCCGAGGCGGCGACCGCCTGCGGCCGGCCGGTCTTCATGGCCAAATGCACGATGTCCTGCAGGTGTACGTTCCAGTCGCCGACCATGCCCGACCCGTAGTCGAAGAACCAGCGCCACTGGTAGTGGAAGCGGTTCTTGTTGAACGGCCGTTTCGGCGCCGGACCCAGCCAGAGGTCGTAGTCCACATACTCCGGCGGGTTCTCGTCCGGCGGGTTGCCGATCCCGTCCGGCCCTTCGTTCGAGTGGTTCCAGGTGTGGGTGCGGTACACCTTGCCGAGCGCCCCGTCCTGGACCAGCTTGATCGCGCGCTGGAAGTGTTCGCCCGAGCGCTGCTGGGTGCCGATCTGGCAAACCCGTTTGTAGCGCTTCGCCGCGTTGACCATCTGGCGTCCTTCGACGATGTTGTGCGAGATCGGCTTTTCGCAGTAGACGTCCTTGCCCGCCTGGCAGGCGAGGATGAACGGCAGCGCGTGCCAGTGGTCGGGCGTGCCGATGATCACCGCGCTGATGTCTTTGTTGTCGAGCAGCTCGCGGAAATCTTTGTGCGTGGTGTATTTCTCGGCGTCCTGCGACTGCTGGCTCCGCACCCCGTCGATCTTCTTCTGCACATCCTCGATGTGCGTGTGATCCGGGTCGCAGATCGCGGCCACGCGGACCTCGGGCGCCCGCATGAAGTCCTGCAGGTCGGCCCAGCCCATGCCGCCGCAGCCGATCAGGCCGACGACGAGCTTGTCTTGGGGCGTCGGCTTGTCCTCGGCACGCACCATCGTGTGAACACCGAAGTTCAGGGCCGCAACCCCGGCGGCCGTGCCGGCGGCTTTTCCCGAATCGACCAGAAACTGACGGCGCGTCGGCGTGTTTTTCATCGAGGACTCCTGTTATACAGCTCCGCGCGGGCCCTCCGGGCGAGATCGCGTGCCTCCGTGCCCCTTATCAGTTTGTCGGCCAAATCCCCGGACTCAAGAGAAATCTCGGTCGCCTGGCGCCGAAATGGTCTTGCCCCAAACCGCAACGTGCGATAAACAGTCGCTGCATTTCTCGGAACAATCGCGGAACAGGGAAGGCCTTCACCATGCGCAAAGTTCTGTGGCTGGCATGCATTGTCGGTTGCCTGGCCGGCCTGGGCTGCCTGGACGACCTGCGCCGAGGGCACCAGGGAATGACGCGAACGGCCGTCTCCGACCGCGCGCGCCAGGTCGAAAGCGACCTCGATTGGGACTCGCTGTAGCAGAAGAGTCGAGAGTCCAGCGTCGAGAGTCCAGAGCCGGTAGCAGCGCCAAGGAATTCACCTGGGGTGCAGGCGTCCCGCCTGTCGTCTATTTGTGGTGCAGGCGTCCCGCCTGCTGATTGCAGGCGGGACGCCTGCACCACATCCATTGCAGCCGGGACGGCGTCACCACAACTGTCGTTCCCGCATGGATACACCCCTAGGGCCGCCGGTTGGCCTCTCGTGGTTGCCCGCCAGCTTCCCCCACCGGATCGAGGATCCTGCCGTAGAACTCGGGCCGGCGATCGCCGATGCGATTGATCTCGTGCTTCCCCGGCACCCGCACCAGATGCTTCTGCCGCGCGAGCGCCGGGTCGATATCGGCCCATAGCACCTCTCCCGCGTCGCTCGCCGCCGCCAGCGTCGCGCCGCGCGGGTCACAGATCCGGCTGCCGCCGATGAACCGGAAGCCACGCTCTTCCCCCACTCGATTGACCGCCGCGTAGTACACC
>JBGPMX010000213.1:0-7943 GCA_041487215.1 Planctomycetia bacterium
ACATCGCGCGGTACGGCGAGGACCAGGCGCACACGTTCCAGGCGCGTAAGTACCCCGAGGGGTATCGCTACCGCGACTGGCTCGTGCAAGCGTTCAACGAAGATCTGCCCTACGATCGCTTCATCGTCGATCAGATCGCCGGAGACCTGGTGGCGGGGCCGGATCGGACCGACCGGCTGCCGGCCTTGGGTTTCTTCGCGCTCGGGCCGGTCTACTACGGCGACCCCAAGAAGCTGGATCAGATCGACGACCGCATCGACACGCTGACACGCGGCTTCCTCGGGTTGACGGTCGCTTGCGCGCGCTGCCACGACCACAAGTACGATCCGATTCCGACCGAGGACTACTACGCGTTGGCCGGCGTGTTCGCCAGCACGGAGTACGCTGAGGCGCCGGTGGCGCCGACCGATGTGGTGGAGGCGTATCGCCGCGCGGCAGCTCCGGCCGACGCACTCGCCAAGAGGATCGATCAGCGGGTCGATGCCGAGACGGCGGGCGTCGCCCGCGCGCTGGCCTGCGATGAGACGGCGCGCTATATGGTGGCGGCGTGGAAGCTGGAGACCCGACGCAAGACGAGTGCCGGGACGACGGCGGCGCAGCTGGCCAAGGAGGAGGGGCTGCGCGACTTTTTGCTCGATGCGTGGGTCAGATACCTGGCGGCGCCGGCGGCTGCGAAGCGGCCGGCGCTCGCCCGCTGGTCTGCCGTGATCGAGCGGCAGGACGCTGCGAGCGACCTCTCGGGCGACGCGCCTGCGGCGGGCGAGGTGCATGCGGCGGGCGAGGTGCGCGAGGCGGCCGAGGCATTCCAGAAATACGTGCGAGCGCTGGTCCGGCTGCGCGACGCGATCGACGAACACCGCGCCGCCACGGCAGCGAACGCGGCCGGCGCCGCGACGGCAAGCGCCGGCCCCGCGCTCGCCGAACCCGACGCCCAGCTGCTCGACGAACTCGTCGGGCCAAAGGGGGTCTTTTCCGTCCCCAAGAACCGGGCCGAAGAGCTGATGCCGGCGCGAGCCCGCGCCGAGCTCGCCGGCATGCGCAGCGAGCTCGAAGAGGTCAAGAAAAAGCTGCCGCCCAAGTACCCGGTCGCGCACGCTCTGGCCGATGCCGCCCGCCCGCTCAACATGCGGGTGCACATCCGCGGCAACCCGGACACGCTCGGGGACGAAGTGCCGCGTCACTTCTTGTCCGTCCTGTCCGCCGGAACTCCGCACGCGTTTGTGCAGGGGAGTGGCCGGCTCGATCTGGCGCGCGCGATTGCCGGCCGGGACAACCCGCTCACCGCGCGCGTGATGGTCAACCGCATCTGGCAGCACCACTTTGGGCACGGGCTGGCGCGTACGGCGAGCAATTTTGGCGCGCTGGGGGAGCGGCCCACCCACCCCGAGCTGCTCGATCACCTGGCTAGCCGGTTCATGGCGTCGGGCTGGTCCATCAAGACGATGCACCGGGCGATCATGCTGTCGGCGACGTACCAGTCGGCGAGCCGCACGGATCCGCAGAACCAGGAGGCAGATCCGGAGAATCGGCTGCTCTGGCGCATGAACCGCCGGCGGCTCGAGGTGGAGGTGTGGCGCGACGGTATGCTCGCCGTGTCGGGCACGCTTGAGCGCACGATCGGCGGTCCGTCGCTTGATCTCGCCGCACCGCAGAACCGGCGGCGCACGCTGTATGCCGCGATCAGCCGGCACGACCTGGACGGCCTGCTGCGGCTCTTCGATTTTCCGGATCCGAACATCACCAGCGCCGAGCGCACGGTGACGACCGTGCCGCTCCAGCAGCTGTTCGTACTGAACAGCGAGTTCATGGTAGCGAATGCGCGGGCGCTCGCCGCGCGGCTGACCGCGCAGGCCGGAGAAGATGATCGGGCCCGGATCGCTCGTGCGATCCCGTTGCTCTACGCGCGCCCGGCGACCGAACGCGACATCGAGCTCGGCCTGCAGTTTCTGGCGCGCGCCGCCGCGGACGCTACGGCGACGGCCGGGTCCCCCCCGCTCTTGCCGTGGGAGCAGTACGCCCAGGTGCTGCTGGGTGCCAACGAGTTCCTGTATGTGGACTGATGCCAGGGGGCAGGGATCAGGGGCCAGAGGTCAGGGGTCAGAGGTCAGAGGTCAGAGGTCAGGGGTCAGAGGTCAGAGGTCAGAGGTCAGGGGTCAGAGGTCAGGGGTCAGAGGTCAGAGGTCAGGGGTCAGAGGTCAGGGGTCAGAGGTCAGGGGTCAGAGGTCAGGGGTCAGAGGTCAGAGGTCAGAGGCCCCACAGGTTGTCATCCTGAGCCGGCGAGGAACGAGCAAGCGAAGGATCTTCGGTGGTTCCCTACGGCGCGGTCCCCTCGCCTCCGCGCTCATGGATCACGCGCGGGAGAGGGAAGGGTGAGGGGGCGCTTGTCCTGCGTGAGGGGGCGATTGGCTGCGTGAGGAGCCGCGCAGAGACATGTAGCAGGTGGCCCGGGTGGCAAGCGGGCGCCCCTCACCCCCGTCCCCTCTCCCCACGCACGCTCCTGTTGATCCATGAGAGGAGCCGAGCGTGGGGCGAGGGGAGAAGAACGTCCGGTTTCAGACCATGAGAAGAGCCGAGCGTGGGGAGAGTGGAGCTGAAGACTTCGGAAGTCGGTTGGGCGCGGAGGCGAAGACTTCCGAAATCGGTGGGGGCGGCTGGCCGAGCGAGGCTGAACGAAGGACGGAGGATGATTCTGTGAACGATTCGAACGCGTATCCTGGCGTATCGCGTCGCGAGCTGCTGCGGCGGATTGGCGGCGGCTTTGGCGCGCTCGGGGTGGCCAGCGTCTTCGCCGACGCCGGTTGGCTCGGTCGCGCTTCGGCGCAGGCGGCGGCGACCGCCCTGCGTGGCCCCGACCTCGCGCATCCGCTCGCCGCGCGGCCGCCGCACTTTGCCGCGCGTGCCCAACGCGTGATCTTCCTGTTCATGAACGGCGGGCCGTCGCATGTCGACACCTTCGACCCCAAGCCGCTGCTCACCCGCTACCAGGGACAGAACCCGCCGGCCACGATGGTCAAGACCGGGCGCAAGGGCGCCGGCGGCCTGATGCCGTCGCCGTTCAAGATCCAGCGCTGGGGCCAGAGCGGCATCGAGATCACGGAGCTTTACCCCGAAGTCGGCCGCTCGATCGACGACATCTGCGTCATCCGCTCGATGCACACGGATAACCCGAACCACGAGCCGTCACTGCTCATGATGAATTCGGGGAACATGCAGCCGATCCGGCCGAGCATGGGGTCGTGGCTGACCTACGCGCTGGGTACCGAGAACCAGAACCTGCCCGGCTTCGTTGTGCTCTGCCCCGGCAAGCCGGTGGTCGGGCCGCAGCTCTGGAGCAACAGCTTCTTGCCCGGCGTGTACCAGGGGACGCACATCAACAACAAAGAAGTGCAGCCGTCCCGGATCATCCGCCATGTGCGGAACGAGCACTTGCCGGCCGCCGCGCAGCGCCGCCAGCTCGATCTGCTCCAGCAGTTGAACCGAGACCACCTCGCGGAGCGTGGCCGCGACGAGGAGCTCGAGGGGCGCATCGCGTCGCTCGAGATGGCGTTCCGCATGCAGTTCGAGGCGCAGGAGGCGTTCGACATCGGCCGCGAGTCGGCGGCGACGCGCGGGCTCTACGGGGAGGGGCCGTTCGCCGACGCCTGCCTGATCGCGCGACGGTTGGCTGAACGCGGCGTGCGCGTGATTCAGGTTTACTATGGCGACGGGCAGCCCTGGGACGACCACAAGGACATCACGAACCACCGCGACCACGCCGCGAAGAGCGACCGGCCGATCGCCGGATTGCTGCGCGACCTCAAGTCGCGCGGCCTGCTGGACGAGACGCTCGTGGTCTGGGGGGGCGAGTTCGGCCGCACGCCGACTTCCGAGGGTGCGAAGGGGCGCGACCACCACAGCCTCGGGTTCACCATGTGGCTCGCCGGCGGGGGCGTCAAAGGGGGCTTCGTGTACGGTGCGACCGACGAGTTCGGCTTCCAGGCGGTCGAGAATCGAATGCACGTGCACGATCTGCACGCTACCATCCTGCACCTGATGGGACTCGACCACGAGAAGCTGACCTATCACTACAGCGGCCGCGACTTCCGCCTCACCGACGTGCACGGTCAGGTGGCCCACGCGATCCTGGCGTAGCGCGCTTTCCGGTTCATCCGTTCGACGTCCTTCAAATCCGGCCCGCTCCCGCACTCCCACCACCGCATTGGACTCAACGGTTGACCTGGCGGAGCGGTTGAAGAGAACAGGGGAAAACGGCGAATCGGGAAAACGGAAAGGAAGCGGCAGAACAGATCTCAGAAGGGGATTGCCGTGCCGGAAATCGATGTTGACACTTTCCGTTTTCCCCATTTTCCGTTTTGCCTTCTCTTGTTGAATCTTCCCTCCGCCGCTCATGGAGCGGTGGGAGTGGGTTGGGGGTGGGGGGTTGGGGTGAGGGGGCTCTCACCGAGATCCTTCGCTGCTCGTTCCTCGCTTGGCTCAGGATGACAGCCTGCCTGCCCCCTGCCTCCTGCCGCCCTGGTGCCATGTCCTCCCGCATTGACCCGTCTGGTGCTCGCGGCTATCCTCTCGCCGCTCAAGGGCGGCGCTCGATTCCCGTGTGCCGCTGAGCGGCCGAGCGCCGGAACGCAACGCGATGATGGATCTCGAATCGCCGGTTTTCTGTTTGACGAGCGACGCCGACTGGGCGTCCGAGTACTGCATCGAGGACTTTCTCGCGTTCACGCGATCGCACGGCATCACGCCGACGGTTTTCGCCACGCACCAGAGCGCGGCGCTCGAGCGCGCGGCGGTCGCGTCGCTCGCCGAGCGTGGCATGCACCCGAACTTCTTGCCGCATTCGACGCACGGCGCTGATCGGCTGGCGGTGATCGAGCACATGTTCCAGCTGTTTCCGGACGCGGAATGCTTCCGCGCGCACTGCTTCGCCGACGACACGCACATCACGCGCGAGTTCCGGCGTCGCGGCATCCGCTACGACAGCAATCTTTGCCTTTACCTGCAGCCGGGCCTCATCCCGCTCCGCCACGCATCCGGGTTGACGCGTTTCCCGGTCTTCTGGGAGGACGACGTGCACTGGCGGCTCAGCGGCGGGGATTGGACCCTTCGCAAGCACTTGCGCAGCTTCCTGACGCCCGGCCTCAAGATCCTCAACGTGCACCCCTTCTTCTTCGCGGCCAACATTCCGAGCGGCAGCTATTACCAGGGCATCAAGCGGTGGATTCCGACGGTCGATGAAGCGAGCATCCGACAGGTCCGCTTTGCCGGGCGGGGCAGCAGGGACTTCGTGGTTGAGCTGATCGAGGCGCTCGAGCGGGAGGGACTGCGATTTTGGACGCTGGCCGAGCTCTACGAAGTATCGTGTGACGTACGCCCGACGTCCCAAGCCGTCATGCGGCGCGTTCGGTGAGCCAGCTCTCCGGCGGGGGAACAGGATGAAACTGTCCGAGCTGGCGCGGGTCGCACCCATCGCGATCCGGAACGACGGCGACTTCGAATCGCTGGGCCTGTTGCGACATAGCCATCCCCGCATGCTGGTCATGTACTTCGACGCGGGCTACGCGGCGGACGTGCGCGCGAACGGCTCGATCTCGGCCGTGATCACCACGCCGGAGCTCGCTGCGCAGATCGAGCGCCCGATCGGGATCGCGGTGTGCGACGATCCGGTCGCGGCCTTCTACGCGATCCATCACTACCTGCTCGCCGAGACCGATTTCTACGGTTGTGCGGCGGCCAGTGACGTCGCGGCGGATGCCGTGATCGATCCCACGGCATGCGTCGCCGCGCGCGGCGTGCGCATCGGCAGTCGGACCGTTCTGGGGCCCCGATCGGTGATCCAGCAAGGCTCGTCGTTAGGAAGCGATGTGATCATCGGGCCGGGCGTCGTCATCGGCGGGGAGGGATTCGAGCCCAAACGCGTGGCGGGGCGGAAGATCATCGTGCGGCACGCGGGCGGGGTCGAGATCGGCGACCGGGTCGAGATCCAGGCGAACAGCCACGTGGCGCGCGCCCTGTTCAACGGTGCGACGCTGATCGCCGAGGACACAAAACTGGACGCGCTCGTGCATGTCGCGCACAACGCGCGCATCGGCCGGCGCTGCGAGCTGGCCGCGATGGCTGTTGTCTCCGGCAGCACAACGATCGGCGACGACGTGTGGATCGGGCCGAACGCCACGATATCGTCGGAGCTACGGGTCGGGGACGGCGCGTTCGTGGCGATCGGCTCGGTGGTAATCAAGGACGTGCCGGCCGGGCAGCGCGTGTTCGGCGTACCGGCCAAGCCGTTGCGATCGCTCGAGTGAGCCACGCGGCCCGCAGCAAATCCCCCCCCGGGCGAATCCGCGGCCCCGGTCGCGCCGGCCCGTTCGGGCTTAGGCTCGTTCCCGCGGGCTCGTCAGCTTGTGATCGCCCCCTGGCAGCCCGAGCCGGCGCCCGCGGTGCAGCCGTAGCAGTGCTGGCCCGTCACAATGCGCCGCGCGGCGAGCGGTTCCGTCTGGAAATCGTGGATCGTGCCAGGCAGGGAAGCGGCCAGTCCCAGCGCCAGCATCTGGTTGAAGTCACAGTCGTAGAGCCGCCCGTCCCAGCCGACCGAGAGCGTGGTGCGGCACATCACGCCCGCCGCCGCCGCCGGGTTGTAGGCCTCGATCAGCTTCTCCATGTAAGGCTCGTACTGGCCGCTCCGCACCAGGTCGTCCAGGAACCGGCTGATGGGCATGTTGGTGATCGTGTACAGCCGATTGAAGACGATGCCGTACCGCGCGCCGAGTTCGCGGCGGTACGCTGCTTCCAGCGACGCCTGAGCGGGGGGCAGCGTGGGCCCGATCGGGTTGTACACCAGCGTCAGCTCGAGCCCGCTGCCCGGCCGGCCGTAGCCCAGCGCGTTGAGCCGCCCGAGCGCGGCCAGCGATTTGGCGAATGCGCCTGCGCCGCGTTGGGCGTCCGTGTTCTCGGCCAAATAGCAAGGCAGCGAGGCGACGACCTCGACGCCCTGCCGGGCGAGGAACTCCGGAAGCTGCTCGAACCCCGGCGCGAGCAGGATCGTGAGGTTCGAGCGATCGATCACGCGGCGTTCGAGACGCCGCGCCTGCTCGACCAGCCACACGAAATTCGGGTTCATTTCCGGGGCGCCGCCGGTGAGGTCGAGCGTCGGGATCCCGCTGCACGCGAGCACATCCAGGCAGGCCTGCGCGGTGTCGCGCGTCATCACCTCGCGCCGCCCCGGCCCGGCGTCCACGTGACAGTGCCGGCAGGTCTGGTTGCAGAGCTTGCCCAGGTTCACCTGCAAAACCTGGATGCCGGTTGCCGTCAGCGGCGCGAGCCCGCTTTCGGCCAGCGCCTGATCGAACCGTTTCTCTCCGGCCATCGGCTGCAGCAGCTCGAGCTGCCGCAAGGGCTCGGCCAGCTCGCTCCCCTGCCGCAGCAGCGTCCGCGTCGCCATGGGTCTTTCCTTTAAGAGCCGGTGGATCAGCCCCTCAGCCCGTTGCTCCGAGTGCGCTGCCGGGCTTCAACAACACGTCTCGCGCCCCTTGGACGCGCAGCAGCCGGTGACGGGAAGCGTGGCGAGCGGGTTGCCCGACGGTTCCGTCGCGCGCGCCGGGCCTTGTGTCGTATGGCACGGGGCGGCATCGTGCGCGGTTTCCGGATCAACCGCCAGGAACATTCCCGCGTAGGGCTCGCCGCGCAGCACCGCAAAGGTCGAATCGCTCACCGCGGTCTGCTCGCCGCGCGCGAACGAGCGCCCCTCGTCGTCGATAATGCTCCGGAACGGCCCGGTGTAGATCAGCGCGCGGCGCTCTTCGGCCGCCCGCGTCGCCGGTTGCTTATACGCGAGCACGGTAACCGAGCGAAATGCGATGCCGGCGACCACGCGCCAGGGGCGGGGGTCGCGTTTCACGAACCGGATGCCGTGGAAGCCCGCCTGCTCGAAGGCGCGCACGAAGCGGTCTTCG
>JBGPMX010000214.1:0-7905 GCA_041487215.1 Planctomycetia bacterium
CGGCCTGCGCGACGAGCAGCTCTACGGCTACTACGTGACCGAGGATGCGGGCAGGATGCTCAAGGTCTTCCCGGGCAGCGAGCGGCTGCGCTACCTCATCCCGTTCGCCGACCCCGGCGAGACCATCCAGCACGCGCGCGGCATCGCCGAGCAGCACCCGGACGCCGTGTTGGTCTTCGCCGACGACGGCGAGAAGTTCGGCGCCTGGCCGGGGACTGCCAAGCACGTGTATCAGGACGGCTGGCTGCGCCGCTTCTTCGACGCGCTGTTGTCGAACTCGGACTGGCTCGAGCTGGCCACGTTCGCCCAGGCCGTCGCCGACACCCCCCCCGCCGGGAAGATCTACCTGCCGGACTCGAGCTACCGCGAGATGACCGAGTGGGCCCTGCCCGCCGCGCGCCAGCAGGAGTACAGCGCGCTGGCGCACGAGATGGAGCAGAACCCGCGCTGGCAGCAGCTCCGTCCCTACGTGCGCGGCGGCTTCTGGCGCAACTTCAAGGTGAAGTACCCCGAGACCGACGAGATGTACTGCCGCATGCTCGAGGTGAGCCGCCGCCTCGAGCAGCTCGACCCCAGCGAACTCGGCAGCAACGGGTCCGCGTCCCAGCCGGACTCGGATACGCTGGCGACCGCGCGGCAGGAACTCTACCGCGGCCAGTGCAACTGCGGTTACTGGCACGGTGCCTTCGGCGGCCTGTACCTGCCCCACCTCCGCAACGCCGTGTTCGCGCACCTGATCGCCGCCGACAACGCGCTCGAGCAGGCGGCCGGCCGCACCGCCCCGTGGATCGAGGCCCAGGCGGGGGACTTCAACCTCGACGCGCGCCAGGAGGTGCGGCTCGCCAACGACAAGCTCGTGGCCTACGCCGCCCCCGCCCGCGGCGGCATCCTCTACGAGCTCGATGTCCGCGCCGTGCCGCTCAACGTGCTGGCCACGCTCACGCGCCGCCCCGAAGCGTACCATCAGAAGATCCTGAACTCGGGCGGACGCGACGAGCAGAGCGGCCTGGGCGAGATCCAGGATCGGCTCGTGTTCAAGCAGCCCGGACTCGAGCAGAAGGTCGCCTACGACCCCTACCCGCGCAAGAGCCTGGTCGACCACTTCTGGTCCCCCGGCGTCACGCTCGCTGACGCCGCCGCGTGCCGCGCCGAGGAGCACGGCGATTTCGTGCAGGGCGTGTACGAGAGCCGCATCCGCCGCAACCCGGACCGCATCCAGATATTCATGACCCGCGCCGGCCAGGTCGCGGGCATCCCCATCCGGCTGACCAAGGCGGTCGCGCTCGCCCCGGACAGCACGTCGCTCGAGCTCTGCTACGTGATCGAAGACCTCCCGGCCGAGTTCCCGTTCCTGTTCGCGCCCGAGCTCGGTTTCGCCGGGCTCGCCGGAAACGCCCCCGACCGCTTCTTCTATACGACCGGCCAACAGAATCTGGGACCACTCGACGCGGCACTCGACTTGCCGAACGCCGACCTCATCGGCCTGGTGGACGGCTGGCTGGGATTGGATATTGCGCTGCACCTCTCTCGCCCGGCGGCCGTGTTCACCTTCCCGATCCAGGCGGTGAGCCAGTCCGAGGGGGGATTCGAGCTGGTGCACCAGAGCAGCACGGTCATCCCGCACTGGCCGGTGCAGGCGGACGCAGAGGGCCGCTGGTCCGTCGAGCTGACGCTCGCGCTGGACACGAGCGCCGCAGAGGCGAAACACAAGGCCGCCGCGCTGGCCTGACACCATTGGAGAACCGATTCCATGACGACCGCCTGGCTGTCCTGCACCCTCCTGGTTCTGTCCGGCGCCCCCGCCCCCGCCGCCCCGCGACCGCTCGAGCACAACGATAAGCTCGACGTATATACGGCTCAGCTCGAAAACGGCCTGCGCGTGGTCCTGGCCGAGCGCCGCGCGGCGCCGGTCGTCTCGGTCTTCGTCGCGTACCGGGTGGGATCGCGCGACGAGCGGACGCAGGAGGCCGGACTCGCGCACTTCCTCGAACACATGATGTTCAAGGGAACCCCGACCATGCCCAAGGGGGGCATCGACAAGGCGACGCAGACGCACGGCGGCGCCAATAACGCCTTCACCAACAACGACTTCACCGCGTACTTCTTCGATTTCCCCGCGCAGCACCTGGACGTCGCGCTCAAGATCGAGGCCGACCGGATGCGCAACTGCCTGCTCGACCCCAAGGAGTTCGAGGCCGAGAAGGCGGTGGTCATCCAGGAGATCGGCATGAACGACGACAGCCCGTGGTCGCGCCTGGAGCGCGAAGCCGAGGCGCTCGCGTTCCTCGTGCACCCCTACCACCACCCCGTGCTCGGCTGGCAGCAGGAGATCGAGCGGCTCAAGCGCGAGGATATGAAGGCGTTCTACGACCGCTACTACCAGCCCAACAACGCGACTGTGGTGGTGTGCGGCGCCATCGAGCCCCCCGCGGTGCTGGCACGCATCCAAGAGCTCTTTGGGTCGCTGCCGCGCGGTACCGAGCCCGAGCGAACCAAGCGGACCGAGCCGGCCAAAAAGGGAGCACGCCGCAGCGAGTTGCTCGAGCCGGTCAACGTCCCCCGACTCTCGCTTGTCTTCCGCACCGTCCGCACGCTCGACGCCGAGGACCCCGCGCTCGACTGCCTGTCGGAGATCCTGGCCAGCGGCAAGACGTCGCGGCTCTACAAACGGCTCATCCTGGACGACCAGACGGCCAGCACCGTGAACGCGAGCAACGACACGCGCGCCGATCCCGGTGTCTTCACGATCGACGCCGAGGGGGTCGAGGACGCCGAGCAAGACGACATCGAGGACGCTGTGTTCGAGGAAATCGATACGCTCGCCGAAGATGGACCGACGGAGCATGAGCTCGAGCGCGCCAAAAACCGCATCCTGGCCCACCGCGTGTTCCGCCGCGAGACCGCGTCCGGGTTGGCGCAGGAGATCGTGCAGGCCGAATCGATTGCCAACCTCGAGTACCTGGCGGACTACGAGGAGAAGCTGCGCCGCGTCACTGCGGGCGACGTGAAGAGCTGCCTCGAGCGATTCCTGAGCAGTGACCGCGCCGTCGTCGTCTGGTCGCTGCCCGATCCCGAGCTCGCTCCCGCGCAGCCCGAAGATATGCTTCCACTGCTCCCCCGCGCCGCCGTGCAGCCAGGCGTAGAGCGCAGCGCGTGGGGCGTGCGCGGGGCACCACCGGTGCGCACCGTTGCGGCGCGCCGCTTGCCGCTCTTCGCTGGCCCTGCACTCCTGACTTCTGGAGTCTCTTCTGGCTTTCGGCCTTTGACCGTTGGCCCGCGACTTTTTGCCGCCTCTGGACCCTCGCCTCTCGCCTCTCGACTCTTTGCTGGCCCTCAACGCTCGACGCTCAACGCTCAACTCTTGAATGGCTCTGGACTCTCGACTCTGGGCTCTCGACTCTTTCCTGGCTCTCGACTCTCGACTCTCTACTCTCGACGCTTCGAAGATTCCCCCGCGCCGAAGCTGAGTGTCGTCCAGAAGAAGCTGGACAACGGCCTGGTGGTGCTCCTGATGGAGAAGCACGATCAGCCGGTGCTGGCACTCGAAGCCCACGTGAATGCGGGGCAGCGCTACGAGCCCACGCCAGGCCTCGCCTACCTGCTCGGCAAGACGCTCCCCACCGGCGCCGGCGAACGAACCGAGGAGGAGATTGCGGACGCCATCGAGTTCGTGGGCGGGTCGCTCGACGCCAGCGGCAGCGGCGTGAGCGTGGACACCCTGGCCAAGGACTCCCGCCTGGCGCTGGATCTCTTCGCCGACGTGCTACGGCGCCCGACATTCCCCGCCGACGCGGTCGAACGCGAGAAGGCCATGACGCTGGCCGAAATTGCGGCGGAGCTGGACGAGCCGCGGCAGGTCGCCGACAAGATGTTCCGCAAGATGATCTACGGCGAACACCCCTACGCGCGGGACGCCAAGGGGACCGCCGTGTCCGTGAAAGCGCTCCGCCGCAAGGAACTCGCCGCCTTCCACGACGCCTTCTTCGTCCCCAACAACACGATCCTCTGCGCCGTGGGGGATTTCGACGCCGACACGATGATGGACCAGATCACCGCACGCTTCGCCGATTGGCAGGAGAAGCCGGTGAAGCGGCCGACGATCACGCCGCCCCCGCCGCCCGACGGCCCGAAAGAAGAGCTCCGCGAGCAAGACCGGGCCCAGGTCAACGTCTTCCTCGGACACCTGGGGCTGACGCGCAAGGACCCTGACTACATCCCGCTCCGGGTCATGGACAACGTCTTCGGCGTCTCGCCCGGCTTCACGGACCGGCTGTCCAGTCACATTCGCGACGAGCTCGGTCTATGTTACACCGTGACAGGCGGCATCAGCGGATCGGCGGGCGAGGAGCCCGGTACGTTCCGGGTGTTCGTGGCCACCAAGCCGGACGAGTGGCGCCGGGCGCGCGGCGAGATCGAGAAGGAAATCCGGCGCATCACCGAAGAACTGGTGTCCGAGAAGGAGCTCGCGGCCGCCAAGACGTACCTCACCGGCTCGTACGTCTTCCAGTTCCAGCGTGCCTCGGACATTGCCAACACGATCATCGACCTGGTCCGCTTCGATCTTGGCTTCGACTATCCCGAGCGGTACCTGGCCGAGATCCGCGCGGTGACGCCCGAGCAGATCCTGGAAGTGGCCCGGACGCACTTGCATCCCGATCAGCTCGCGGCCGCCGCCGTTGGCAAGGTGGACCAGGAACCCGCCGAGGGCCGGTAAACCCGGGATCTCTCCGTTTCCACGCTCTGCGTGAGAACCAGGAAAAGGATCCACCGGGTGGGCCTTTGCGCTCAACCACCGGGCGCGCCAGCTCTGTCATCCTGAGTGGAGCGAGGCATGGGGCGGAGCATGGCACCGAGGGCCATCTCGGCGGCGATCCGTTCCGAGTGACCGCAGGGATGCCGTTTCTCAGTTTGCCTTCGCCTGGGCCGTCGGCTGCGGATTGGGAGGCAGGATCTGTTTCTTGAGTTGCCCGTCGTTGGCGCCCCAGATGCGTATGACGCTCTCCTGCCCGCCCGCCGCGACCAGGCTGCCGTCCTTGGGCAGAGAGACGCAGTACAGGAAGTCCCCCTGATTCGGGAAGTTGCGAATATTGCCGCCGTTGTCCACGTTGTACATCTTGACCTGGGCGTCCGCCCCGCAGCTGACCACGTTGATCGTGCTCCCCTGGAACGAGAGCGACGTCACTTGCTTGCTGTGCCCACCGATGGTGCGCACCTGTTCGCCCGAAAGCATATCCCAAACCTTGAGGACGTTGTCGGCGCCGGCCGAGACCAGCTGGTTGCCGTCCGGCTTCCAGCGTACGTCGAGCACGTGGTGGGTATGACCCTCGAACTTGCGCACCTCGCGGCCGGAACTCACCTCCCAGACCTTCACCATCTTGTCCGCGGCGCACGATGCCAGCTCGCTGCCGTCCGGGCTGAAGCGCACGGCGAACACCGTGTCGCTATGGGGCTCCTTGAGCTCGCGGACGAGGGCTCCGCTCTCGACGTTCCAGAGCTTGATTTCACCGGATCGGGAGGGTTCGCCGCTGCCCACGGCCAGCAACTTGCCGTCGGGGCTGAAGTCGATGGATAGCACGCGGTCGATCATGCCCTCGAGCGTGCGGAACTCCTTCCACGTCCCGGCCGCGTCCCAGACCCGCACGGTCTTGTCGGACGACGCGGTCAGGAAGCGCGCGTTATCGGGCGAGAACGCGAGCGCGAGTACCGCGCCGGCGTGCCCGGAGTACTGGTGGAGCACCTTGCCGGACGCCACCTCCCATAGCTTGACAGATCCGTCGGCGCCGGCCGCGGCCATTTCGCTGCCGTCCCGGCTGTAGCCGACGGCCTGGACGGGACCGCTGAATGCCGCGAGGACCGGCCCGGCGGCGCCGTCGGCGTAGTTCCAGAGTTTCAGGTTCTTGTCTGCGCCGACCGAGGCGATCTGTTTGCCGTCCGCTCGCACGGCCACGGCGAACACGGCGCCGCCGCCGTGCGCGATCGTGCGCAGCGGCTTGGCGGTCGCGATCTCCCAGACGATCAGATTGCCGTTGCCGCCGCACGAGACGACCTCGTTGCCGCCGGGCGCCAGCGCCAGTCCATGCACCGGGGCCCCCTGCCCCGCGAACGTGCGGATCGTTTCGCCGACTCGGACGGTCCACACTTTCACGGTCTTGTCCGCGCCACTGATGATGAGACCGTTCTTGTCCGCGGTGAACAGGACATCCAGGGCGCCGCCGTTGTGAGCGGAGATCGTGTAAAGCATCTTGCCACTTGCGGCGTCCCAGAGCCGCACGGACCCGTCGCCGCTCGCCGTCGCCACGCGGGCACCGTCCGCGCTGAACCGCACCGCTTGCACCGGGCCCTCGTGGCCCGCCAGTGTGGCGATCGGCTGGCCGTTCGCCAGGTTCCAGACTTTGGCCGTCTTGTCGGCGCTGCCTGACACGAGCTTCTGGCCATCCGCGCTCGGCGCCAGGGCGAGTACGGGCGCGGTGTGCCCGCTCAGCGTCCGCACAGCGTTGCCGTTGGAAAGGTCCCACTGCTTGATCGCGTTGTCGGCGCCCGCCGAGAGAAGTTGGGGCGTGTTCGGCACGGCGGCGATCGCCTGGGCGGATCCGGTGTGTGCCGAAATGAGCCGGGCGAGAGCGACCACAGTCCCATGCACCGTCTTATCCGCGCCGGCCGCGAAGACCGATCGGTTATCCGGCAAGAACTGAACCGTGTGGACGGGGGCGCCGGGGAAGGCCTGGAGCAGCCGGCCCGAGGCAATGTCCCAGACTCGTGTGTGGTTGTCGCTGCCGGCCGAGACGATGCGTGTCGCATCGGGCGAGACCGCCAGCGCACGGACCTCGCCGCCGGCCTGCAGCGTTTGCACGGCCGCGCCGTCGGCCGCGTTCCAGACGCGTATCGTTTTGTCCGCCGACCCGGAGACAATCCGCGCGCCGTCGCGGGTCAGGGCCACGGCCAGCACCGGGCCCTGGTGCGCGAGCGCTCGCACGGCGTTGCCGGAGGCGACGTCCCACTGCCGCACCGCTGCGTCGGCGGAACCGCTCACGACCTGGGCGCCGTTCGGGCTGAACGCCACCGCGTGGACTGCGTCGGTGTGCCCCGCGAGCGTCTTGATTTCTTTGCCGGTCGCGACTTCCCAGAGCTTCACTGCTTTGTCGCCGCCGCCGGACGCGAGCTGCTGCCCGCTGCCGCTGAACGCGAGCGAGCGAACGCCCTGGGCGTGCCCGGCCATCTCGCGCAGCTCTTTGCCCGTCTCCGCTTCGTACAGCTTGATCACCACGGGCTTGTCGCCCGCGGATGGATCCACGCCCGAGACGGCGATCGTCTTGGCGTCACCGCTCAGGGCCAGGGCGATCGGCTGCGGCACGGGACTCGCAATCTGCCTGAGCTCCTTGCCGGATGCATCGAAGAGGCGGATGGTTTTGTCCAGGGAAGCGGTCACGAGCAGCTTGCCGTCCGCGCTCATGGCCGACGCGACGATGGCGTCCCCCTGCGCGGGGAATGCGGGGGTGGGCTGGGCGAGGACGGCAAGGTCCCAGACGCGCAGCGCGCCATCCGATGACGCGCTGACCAGGCCCGCCGGCGTGAACGCCACACCGGTGATCGGTTCGTTCGACGCGACAATCGTATGCAGCAGCTTGCCGCTGGGTACTTCCCAGACGCGCACGGTGCGGTCGGCGCCGCCGGAGGCCAGGCGGCTATTGTCCGGGCTGAAGGCGACCGAGGTCACTGCGGCCTCGTGCCCGGCAAGCGCCTTCGCGTCCTTGGGGTCGGCGGTGCTGGTGAGGCGAATGGTCTTGTCGGCCGAGCCGGTGGCCAGCCACTTGCCGTCCGGGCTGGTGGCCATGGCCGCCACCACGTCCTGGTGCCCATCCAAGGGGAGCAGCAGGAGGAGAACGGACGAGCGTCGTGGAGGGAACG
>JBGPMX010000215.1:0-7794 GCA_041487215.1 Planctomycetia bacterium
GAAGGGCGAGCTCGATCGCCGCCGCGACCAGCTCGGCTCGGACAGTCTGGCCACCATCATCTACACCTCGGGAACCACCGGGGAGCCCAAGGGGGTCATGCTGACGCACGGCAATCTGCTGGCCAATGCGCAGGCGACTTGCGAGGCCCTGCCGCCGTCCGAAGACGGCGTGCTGCTCAGCTGGCTGCCGTACAGTCACGTGTACGCGCGGCTCTGCGATCACTACCTCAGCATCCTGGGGGGCACCACGGTGGCGCTCGCCGAGGGGTTGGAGTCGCTCGTGCGCAACCTGGCCGAAGTCCAGCCCACGCACATGACCGGCGTGCCTCGCTTCTATGAGAAAGTGTGGGAGCAGATCGCGCGATACCCCCCGCCGCAGCGCAGCGGGCGCCTGAAGCAGCTGTTCGGCGCGCGTGTGCGCTGGCTCTCGAGCGGCGGGGCGCCGCTGCCCGTAGAGGTCGCCGAGGGCTTTCGCGATTGCGGCATCCCGCTCGTCGAGGGGTACGGCCTCACCGAATCGTCACCGGTCATCGCCACGAACACCGTGGAGCAGAACCACCCCGGCACGGTGGGTCGGCCGATCCCGGGCGTCGAGCTGCGTATCGCGCCGGATGGCGAGGTGCTCACGCGCGGGGCGCACGTCATGCGCGGCTACTGGCGGAAGCCGGACGCCAGCGCCGAGGCGATATCGCCGGACGGCTGGCTGCACACCGGCGACCTCGGCGAGCTTGATGCGGAGGGCTACCTGCGCATTACCGGCCGCAAAAAGGACCTCATCGTCACGGCCACGGGCAAGAACATTGCCCCGCAGCTGATCGAGGCCTTGCTGACCAGCGACCATCTAATCGACCAGGCGATGGTGTACGGCGATCGCAGGAAGTTTCTCAGTGCGCTGGTGGTGCCGAACTTCGCCGCGCTCGCAGCCGAGGCGCAAGGCATGGGCATCGCGACCGCGGATCCCGCGCAGCTGGTTCAGGCCCCCCAGGTCCGGCGCTTGTTCGAGGATCGCATTGCGCGGCGGATGGCCGCCGTTTCTTCGCCCGAGCGCGTCAAGAAGTTCATCCTACTGGACCGACCCTTCTCCACTTCCCACCAGGAGCTTACTGCGACCCTCAAGCTGCGCCGCCAGGCGATCGTCGCGCATTACCAGAAGGAACTGGATGCGCTGTACGGCGAAGCGCACGAGGAGTTCGGCGCCTGACGGACCCGAATCGTGCGTGTGATCGTTCGCCGAGCGTGAAAACACAGGGCGTATCGCCGACTTTACAAACGGGCCGGGACCAAATATAAGTTGTTCTTGATGCGAATGCCGGCCGGGTGCCGGCGGACCGGTCCTGAAAGGAGCGTCTCATGTTGAGCTTCCTGGGAAGACGCACGGGCGTGAACTGCGACGGCACGACGCGCCGGGATTTCCTCAAGGTGGGCGCTCTCGGGCTGGGGGGGCTTACCCTGCCGGGTCTGCTCCGCGCGCGGGCGCATGCGGCGGCCGCGGGGCGCGCGCGCCGGGACACGTCCGTGGTGCTGCTGTGGCTGCCGGGTGGCCCCAGCCACATGGACATGTACGACCTCAAGCCCAGCGCGCCGGGGGAATTCCGCGGCGCCTTTCGCCCGATCAAGACCAACGTGCCCGGGATCGAAATCTGCGAGCTGCTGCCCAAGCAGGCCGCGGTCATGGACAAGATGACCCTCGTGCGGTCCTTCACGCACGGCAATGCCGGCCACGGCGGCGGGACGCACTGGGTGATGACCGGTTTTGACTATCCCCCCGCGGATAGCGGCGAGCCGCAAATCTATCCGTCGCCCGGGGCGGTCACCGCACGCGTCCGCGGCAATCATCCGCGCACGGGAATGCCCCCATATATCTCGTTGAACCGGGTCTACGGCGACGGTCCGGCGTACCTGGGCGTGGCCAGCGCGCCGTTCGAGGCCGGCGGCCCGGCCAAGCAGAACATGAGCCTGCCGGGCGGGCTCGATTTGAATCGCGTGGGCGATCGCCGCGGCCTGCTCAAAAGCTTCGACCGTCTGCGACGCGATATCGACAATCAGGGTCTCATGAACGGGCTCGACGCGTTCGAGCAGCAGGCATTCAACCTCATCCTCGGCCGCGAGGCGCGCGAGGCGTTTGACCTGAGCCTCGAGGACCCGCGCGTGCGTGTGCACTACGGAACAGGGCTCGGCGAGCAGCTCCTCACGGCCCGGCGGCTCTGCGAAGCCGGGGCGGCGTTCGTCAACATCGCGTGGAACGGCTGGGACGATCACGGCAAGGTGGAACAGGCCATGCGCGCCAAGCTCCCCCCCTACGACCACGCGGTATCTACGTTCGTGGACGACCTGGCTCAACGCGGGCTCATGGATCGGATTCTGCTCGTGATCGCCGGCGAGTTCGGGCGCACGCCGCGGATCAATCCCGGGGCGGGCCGCGACCACTGGCCGACTGGCAGCTTCGTGGTGCTCGCCGGCGGCGGCCTGCGCATGGGACAGGTGATCGGTGAAACGACGGCGAAGGGGGAATCTCCCAAGAGCCACCCGGTCACCCCGCAGGATCTCATGGCCACGATCTACCACGTACTCGGCGTCGATCCCGCGTCGCACTTCAACAACGCTGCGGGCCGGCCCACGCCGATCATCACCGACGGCAAGCCGGTTTCCGAGCTGGTCTGAGGGCGTCCACGCTGGGGGCCGGGCCCTTAGCGCAGCGTTTTCCGCCCAACACGGCTGCTCGGATGCTCTAACCCGCGTTTTCTTCACCCGGGTGAGACGCGATTTGGCGCGGAGCGTGGCCCCGACCTGCGGGCCACGCTAGCCTCAATGATGGCGCTGGTTTCTTCCGGCCGGTGCAGTCCGTCTGGAGCAAAATCTTACTTCTTCGTATGATCTCCCGCCGCTTTTCTCGCCGACAGGGCCGTGACTTTCCATGGAAGGAGCTTGGTGAGCGAGCCGTCACACGCTGACCGCGCAAGCGTGCGGGGTGGATCGCCGCGTGCGGCGGTGCCGCCGGCTGCCGACTCGGTGCGTCCGGTTTCGGGCGCGACGCGGTTGTCGTCGAGCGGGCGCCGCGGGGATCTGCTCCTGGTTGCCTCGACATGCCTTGTCCTGTACCTGGCGGGCAACGGGCGGATCAGTCTGTGGGATCGAGACGAGCCGCGCTACGCCGAGGCGGCGCGCGAGATGCTCGTGCGGCATGACTTTGTCGTGCCGATGTTCAACGGCGAGCCGCGTTATCACAAGCCGATCATGATCTACTGGGTCATGGCGGCAGGCTACGCGCTGTTTGGCCAAGGGGAGTTTGGCGCCCGGTTCTTCTCGGCGATCGCCGGCACGGTCACCTGCCTCCTGACCTACCGGCTCGGCACACGGATGGGAGGGCGCTCCGTGGGCCTCGCGGCCGCGCTCATGCTCGCGGTCGCCCCGCTGATGATGATCGAGAGCAAGCTCGCCACCCCGGACGCGCTGCTCATGGCCACGCTGCTCGGGGCCTTCTCCTGCCTCTGGGAGCTCGCATCGAGCGGGTTCTCCTGGCGCTGGTCGCTCGGGTTCTGGGCACTGCTCGGGCTGGCCCTTCTCATCAAGGGGCCGGTCGGCCTGGGCGTGCTCGCCACCGCACTGGCCGTGTGGCTGGTGCTCGGGCGGCAGTGGACGCTCTTGCGGCGGATGAACTGGATCGCCGGCATGGCGGTGATGCTGGGCGTCGTGCTGCCGTGGGGCGTCGCCGTCTTCTGGGCGACCGGTGGCGAGTTCTACCGCGAGGCGATCGGCAAGCACGTCATTGGGCGATCGCTGGAGGCGATGGACAACCACCGCGGTTTCCCGGGGTATTACCTGGTGGCGACGCTGCTCGGGCTTTTCCCGTGGTCGCTGGCGCTGCCGCTCGCCCTGCGCGGTGTGCGCGGCCGCTTGTTACGCGACGCGGGCTCGTCCAGTTTCCTCGTGGGCTGGATGATGGGCCCGATGCTGTTGCTCGAGCTGGTGCGGACGAAGCTGCCGCACTACTACCTGCCGGCCTATCCTGCCTGGGCCATCCTCATCGCGCGCGGACTGGTCGCGTTTCATGCGGAGGGGAACCGGCTGGTGCGTTGTCGCTGGGGCGTGCTGCGCATCTTCGGGATGATGGCAGGGTGCGGGGGGGCCGCGCTGGCCGCCGCCGGATTCGTGCTGATCGCGGGGCCGCGTCCACTGGTGGCTCCGGCCGTTGTGCTGGCCGGCGTGCTGGCGCTCGGGACGCTGCTGGCGGGCTGCTTGCTGCTCCGCGCCCGCGACCGTGCCGGATGGACGGCCCTGCTGGCTGCCTGGGGCGGCCTGGGGCTGGGCGTTAGCCTCTGGCTGCTCCCCGCGGCGAACGCGTGCCGCGTCGAGCAGCGCGCTGCCCGCAGCCTGCTCGCGTGCGCGGCCGGGCGGGAAGCGATCGTGCTCCACATGTTCCGCGAGCCCAGCCTTATCTTTTATCTCGGCCGCCCCGTGCCGATCCTCACCGCCGAGGAATCGCTGCGTCGCTTCGTACGCGATCACGGGCCGGCGCTCACGCTGCTTCATGCTGACGAACTCACCCGCCTCGCGCAGCATCCCGCGCTGCGCGTCGAGGTCTGTGCGCGGGTGGATGGGGTCGAGATCAGCCAGACCGAAACCACCTCGATCGCGATCGTCCGGTTGAGCCGTCGATCGCCGCGGGGCGTCCGCGCGGCGAACAGGATCCGGCGCGACGAGGCACGCGAGTGAACCGGGGCGGACCTCGTCTCATGAGCTCAGCCGAATGGCTTGAATCCGGCGCGGGTCTGGGGATGCCGTGGCTCGAGCGGCGGCGTCGGGCGTCCGGCGCCGCGCTCGCTCCTTGCAGCGTGACGCCGTTTCTCTGGCTGGGGTGCTGTGCGGTCTGCGCCTGGACGTTCGCCTACATCGTCTATCGCGCGATCCAGGCTTATCCGCTGGATGCGTTCGAGGAGTTCGAGCTCCTCAAAGCCACGCGGTGGGCGCAGGGCTTCCCACTCTACGCCGACCCGGCCGCCGAGGCATTTCCGACCGCGTATCCCCCGCTGCATTACTGGATGCTCGCGGCCTGGACAGGCTGCTTCGGCGCATCGCTCCTTGCCGCCCGAGCGCTGAGCGGCCTGGCGATGCTGGGCGTTGTCGCGGTCGGGTTCTGGGAGCTCCGCGACGCGGCGTACCCGGCGCGCGCTCGGCTCTTGTTTCTGACGCTCTTGCTCGCTTTCGATTCGTTCGTGGGCAAATGGTTTGAGCTCTGCAAGAGTGACGCCCTGCTCGCGCTGTTTTTGTCGATCGCCATCGCGACCGGCAGGCAGCGCAGCTGGGGCGAGGCCGCCGGGAGCACACTGGCGATCGTGCTTGCTGCGCTGACGAAACAGAACGCTCCGCTCTTCATCGCGCCGATCGCGGTGGCGCTCGGCCTCGCCGGGCGTTGGCGTTGGGCGGCCGCGTGGGCGATCGGCACGGCGCTGGCCGTGAGCCTGGTGTACGCGGCGCTGGGCTGGTCGTCGGGCGGGAACTTCTTCGACTGGGTCTTCGTCTGGACGTCGCGGCACGGTTTCAGCCTGGCGAGCGGTCTTCGCCGGGCCTTCGCGGTGACTGCGACGCGCGCCCCGCTCACCGTGGGGGTGCTTGCCGGGGGAGCGATCCTCCGCGCGCGATGCCGCTGGACCTGGTGCCTCGCGGCCGCGTGGGTCGTCGGCGTGCTGGGCATGGCTAAACGCGGTGGCCTGGAGAACCACCTGCTGCCGGCCGCGGTCATCACCGCGCTCGTGGCCGCGCGCGGGCTCGCGTGGGGGTGGTCGGCGGCGCGCGACGGCGGCACCGCGCGCGAGCGAGACCGGCCGTGCGGACGGGGCATCTCCGGCCGGCTCTTGCGGATCCGCTCGGCCTGCGCGGGGATCGTCGGTTCGCTCCTGGCCAGCAGGCGAGCACGCCGCGGGTTCGTGCTTGCCGTGCTCGGTGCTCTGGTCTGGCCCGGCCTGCCGCGCGTGCGCGATTTTCGCTGGGTCGTGCGGCGCGCGGACGAGGCGGATCAGTGGGTGCAGGCGGTGCGCCGCTTCGGGGGGCGTATCGCGGTCGGCCATCACGCGCTGCTCGCGCACCGCGCGGGTGCCGAATGCTTCTTCAGCGATCTGATCCTCGAGTTCCCGGCACTCCGGGTAGCGGACTCGGTGGCTGCCCGCATCGCGGCGGAAGAGATGGACTACCTGCTCCTCGAAGCGGATCCCGCCCGGTCGCGCACCCCCGGGTGGCCGCGGTTAGTTCTCGCCCATTACACACCCGCAGGGGAGCTCGATACGCCGAACCGCTCCGGGCTCTTGCCGCGCCGGCTCTACATGGCGCGGCGGCTGCTAGCGGGCACCAAGTAGGTCCGTAGACACAGGTACGTCAGGCTTTCCAGCCTGACTCTGCGCGGCCATCGGCCTTGTCAGGCTAGAAAGCCAGACGTACGCGCATACGTTCTTCGGTGGACCTCAGAACAGCACCTTGCCAAGCAGCCACCAGTTGCCGTGTTCGCGCAGCCAGGGGGATTGGGCTCCGCTCGTCGCCGCCGCAATGCTCCAGGCGGCGCAGCACCAGAAGGCCGCGCGCAGCGAGCGATAGCGCGCCGCGTGGTAAGCGACGCACGCGAAGTAGTACCAGACGGGAGTGACGGCAATGAACCAGCGGAATCCGTACGCCTCGCCGCCATGGTTCGCCGGCGCAGCGAAGCCGTAATAAACGACCAGGATCACGCTAGCGATTGCCGTGGCCGCGCCGGCGCGACGTTGCGAAGAAGTGCCGCGGCGCAGGACATGGGCAATGCCCAGCGGGGAGAACAGGAGCGTAGGCGTCAGGGCGAGCAGGCCGAACGGGCCGGCGAGGATCCGGGCCGTGTAGGACAGCCGTGAGGCCAGGTCCGACGCGCCGGCTTCCGCCTGGAGCGTCTCGGGAAAAAACCGCGGGTAATAGCACTGCGCCGGCAGCACCGAGCCGGTCACGAGCGGCTGCAACAGGCAGTGCAGCAGGAGGGGGGGCGCGGCACCAAGCGTGAAACCGGCGAGCGCTCGCCGCCCGTTCCGCGCGTTGCCCGCCCAGGCCTGCCACGCAAAGAGCGGCAGGAACAGGGCGCCGGCGGGCGGGTCCGTGACGAGCGCGACACCGGCGAGCAGCCCCGCGGCGGTGGTTCGGAGACCGCTCTGTGTCGGCCCATCGCCGCTCACCGCTTCGGGAGGCTCGGCGCCGGACGCGAGAAACACCAGCGCGAACGCGCCCCACAGAGCGGCGCCGGCCACCACGTGGTTGTTCAGCTCCACCGCGTACGAGAAGAACAGCGTGCCGAACGCGAACGCCAACCAGAGTCCCGAGCGTGTCGTCTCATCTCCCCCCAGGGCGGCGATCCGCCGACCCATCGAGGCGGTGGCCGCGGCGGAGCTGAGTCCGACCAGCGCGAGCGTCAGGACGAGCACGGCGAACTGATGGTCGCGGCTGCGGCGATACTCTTTCTTCGCCGGGTCTCCCCCGTAGAGGTCGTACCCCAGGCGGTGCAGCCCCGCGTAGATCACGCTACCGATCGCGGGCAGGACTGGGGGTTTGTCCGAATAGTCGTGGCCGTCGATCGTCACGTGATCGACCGGGACGAACGGCGCGTCATCGAGCCGTAGCGTTCCGTGCTCGACGATCATCTTCATGGTCATGAGCCGCGACTGCGTGTTGGTCGATTCCGCTTGCGTCCCCGTCGAGTCCGGCGCCGCCAGCACAAACGCCGACAGCGGCTTGCCGCCCAGCGTCTCCGCGTCGGCCGCCTTCAAAGCATACGGCACGCTGACGAGA
>JBGPMX010000216.1:0-7731 GCA_041487215.1 Planctomycetia bacterium
CCTTCCTGATCGAGCTGGCCTTCCTGAGCGGCCGCGGCAAGCTGGCCCCCGGCGACGTCTTCAGCCTGATCCGCTACGACGCGTAACTGCCGCCGCGTTCGATCACCTCGAGCTCGGCCGTTCCCGAGACTTCGCGCGTGAAGCGGACGCAGCGGCTGCACATCACGCAGCGGTCGATGAACAGGGTGACCTCCGGGCCGAGGTCCTTGCGGCGGCTGGTGAAGGGCTGGGGCAGATCGCGCCGCTCACGGCGGCCGTGCTGGTAGTAGTAATCTTGCAGGTAGCACTCGCCGGCACGATCGCAGATCGGGCAGTCGACTGGATGGTCGAGCAGCAGGTATTCTTCGACCGTGCGTTGGTTCTCCTT
Organism: Planctomycetia bacterium; assembly: GCA_041487215.1. Taxonomy (GTDB): domain Bacteria; phylum Planctomycetota; class Planctomycetia; order JALXBF01; family JBGPMX01; genus JBGPMX01. Next base: position 368 of record JBGPMX010000216.1, read on the forward strand.
GACCTTCTCACTGTCCGTGACGACGACCGTGCCGTCGCGTGCCGGCGTCTGGCAGGCGGGCACCAGGCGCGGCTGCATCTGGACTTTGCCCTCCTTATCCTTCTGCCCCGCCTCGACCAGGCACATGCGGCAGCTGCCCACGACGGTGAGGCCGGGATGCCAGCAGTAGTAGGGGATATGGATGCCGGCGCGCTCGGCGGCCTGGATGACGTTCAGCCGGTCCTGATCGCCGATCGGCAGTTCCTGGCCGTTGATGGTGATGATTGCCATGGGGTGTCTAGTCCATCGTCGTTCTTCGAACGACAGGGAGTGGGCCGCAACCCAGATCCTTCGCTCCGCTCGTGCCTCGCTCCGCTCAGGATGACAGGGCCGGCGCGCCCGGTCTTCGAGCGCACAGGCCGCGCAGGTGAATCCTCGCTCCGCTCAGGATGACGTTTGGTACCTCTTGGTTGGAAGCGTGACGGCCGGTCGTCACGCCGCCTCGGGCGACCCCTGCGTCCGGCGTACGGCTTCCTCGAATTCGCCGCGGAATTTCTGGATCGCGTTTTTTACCGGCCACGCGGCCCCGTCGGCGAGCCCGCAGATGGTGGTTCCGGGCATGATGCCCATCGACCCGGCCACCTGCACCAGCAGGTCGAGGTCCTCGGTGCGCCCCTGTCCGTTGCGGATGCGATCCACGATGCGGACCATCCAGCCGGTCCCCTCGCGGCACGGCGTACACTGGCCGCAGGATTCGTGCGCGAAGAACCGGCATGTGTTGTAGAGCACGTCGATCATGGACGTCGCCTCGTCGAAGACCACGACAGCCGCGGTGCCCAGCCCCAGGCAGCCGACCTTGCCCAGGCCGGAGAAGTCGAGTCGTGTATCGAACTCGTCCTCGCGCAGCAGCCCCATGCTCAGGCCGCCCGGGATCGCGGCCTTCGCCCGCCGGCCCTTCCAGACGCCCCCGCCCTGGTCCTCGATGAGCTGCCGGCAGGTGACGCCGAGCGGGAGCTCGTAACAGCCCGGTCGGTTGACGTGCCCGCTCAGGCAGTACAGCTTCGGGCCGTAGCTCCCCATGTCGCGCGGGTTCGCTGGATCGGCGGGCACGCCCATGGACTTGAACCACTCGGCGCCTCGCTCGATGATGTGCGGCACGCAGGCGAGCGTCTCGATGTTGTTCACCACGGTCGGCTTGCGGAAAGCCCCCTCGACGGCGGGGAAGGGGGGCTTGATGCGCGGCCAGGCGCGCTTGCCTTCGAGGCTCTCGATCAGCGCCGTCTCCTCGCCGCAGATGTACGCGCCCGCGCCGCGGTGCAGGAAAACGTCGAGGCTGAACGGAGTGCCCAGGACGTTCTTGCCGAGGTACCCAGCGGCGTACGCCTCGCGGATCGCGCGATCCAGCGTGTGGTACGCCTGGACGAACTCGTAGCGGATATAGATGTAGGCGGTGGACGCCTTGGTCGCGTAGCAGGCGATGATGATCCCTTCGAGCACCTGGTGCGGATTCCCCTCCATGAGGATGCGGTTGTTGAACGTGCCCGGCTCGCTCTCGTCGGCGTTCACGCAAAGGTACGTGGTGGTGCGCTGGGGCGGCAGGAACGACCACTTCTGTCCGCAGGGGAAGCCGGCGCCGCCCCGGCCGCGCAGCTTGGAATCACTCACGATCTTGACGACGTCCTCGGGCGAGTGCTGCCGCAGCGCCTGCTCGACGGCCCGGTACCCGCCCAGCCGCTTGTAGACCTCAAGCTGCTCGAGCTCAGGCGCGCCCATGTTCTTCAGCAGTACGGGTTCGAAGTCGGCCAAGTTGCTCGGGTCCTACGGGTCAGGGTCTAGGGAAGCGATGAGAGCAGTTCGTCGAGATCTTGATCCGTCAGGTTCTTGTGTACGACGCCGTCCACGAGCAGGCACGGGGCGAAATCGCAGGCGCCCAGGCATTCCGCAAACTCGAGCGTGATGCGGCCGTCCGGCGTCGTCTCGCCGGGGCGGACGCCGAGCTTCTGGCACATCCGCTCGAGTACCTGCTCGCCCCCGCGTATGGCACAGGAGATCGAGCGGCAGACCCAGCAGCGGTGCCGCCCGAGCGGGTTCGCGGGGGTGCGGAAGAACTGGTAGAACGACATCGTGTCGTGCACCTCGGCCGGTGCCAGCTCGAGCATCTCCGCAATCTCCTCGACTGCCTGCTCCGGCACGCAGCGCAGCGTCTCGTGCACCACGTGCAGCGCGGGCAGTACGGCCGCCTGCTTGGTCGGGTAGTGCGGCAGGTACTCCCGGATCTGCTGGCGCATCGCGTCGCTCAGCACTCCCTTTCGGCTCACCGTTGCCAAGCGTTCCCCCGCGTCTTGGTCGGCCGCGCCGCTCGAGTCCGCACTCAGCGGTCCAGCTCCGCGGCAATGATGTTCAGGCTGCCGAGCACCGCGACCACGTCCGAGATCGTGTGGCCGCGGATCAGCAGCGGAAAGATCGCAAAGTGGACGAACGACGGCGGGCGGCAGCGCGCGCGGTACGCCCGCATCGAGCCGTTGCCCACGATGTAGAAGCCGAGCTCGCCGTTCGGGCTCTCGGTCGCCGTGTAGCACTCCTCCCGCGGCGTGGTGAAGCCCCGATTCGTCATGATCACCTCGAAGTGCTGGATCAGGCCTTCGATGGTCGAGTACACGCGCGGTTTCGCCGGCAGCATGACGCGGGTTGCGACATCCACGTTCACGGGGCCGGCCGGGAGATTCTCGATCGCCTGCCGGACAATCTTCAGGCTCTCCAGCATCTCGGCCATCCGGACCAGGTACCGGGCATACGCGTCGCCGCCCGTGCTGCAAGCGACCATGAAATCGAAGTCCGAGTAGCAGAGGTACGGCTCGTCCCGGCGCAGGTCGCGCGTCACTCCGCTGGCCCGAGCGATCGGGCCCGAGCAGCTCCAGTTGATCGCATCCTCACGGGACAACACCCCGACCCCCTTGGTGCGATCGACAAAGATGCGGTTTCGGTTGAGCAGCCGCACCAGGTCGTCGTGCACGCGAGGAAACTGATCGAGGAAATCGCGCACCAGCCGCACGAACTGCTCGTCCACGTCGTACATCAGCCCGCCGACCCGCGTGTAGCTCGGGAAGAACCTCTGCCCGGCCATGCACTCTTGGATCTGGTAGATCAGCTCGCGTTGGTTGAAGGCGTAGAGGAACGCGGTGAGTGCCCCGAGATCCAGGGCGGCGGCGCCCACGCACAGCAGGTGGTCCGCGATCCGCGAGAGCTCGGCCAGGATGACCCGGATGTATTTGCAGCGCGGCGTGAGCTCCAGGTCCAGCAGCTTTTCGACCGCCATGTGCCAGGCGATGTTGTTGGCGCCCGGCGAGATGTAATTCATGCGGTCGGTGATCGTCACGTATTGGTTGTAGTCGAGGTGCTCACCCAGCTTCTCGAAGCCGCTGTGCAGGAAGCCGATGTCCGGGATGGCGTCGACGACTCGCTCGCCGTCGAGCTTCAGGATGAGCCGTAGCGTGGTGTGCGTAGCCGGGTGCTGCGGACCGAAATTGAGCGTCCAGAGGTATTCCTGCTCGGTCCGTTCGGCCGCGGCCGCGATCGGTTCGGATAGGTCCAGGCTCATGATCGCTCGACGCCTCAGCTCTCTTCGCGCGTGAGAACCGGGAAGTTGTGACGTTCGCCGTGTCCCCGCAGCGGGTAATCTTTGCGCAGCGGGAACGCCGCGAATTCCTGCGGCATAAGGATGCGACGCAGGTCCGGATGTCCTACAAAGCGGATGCCGAACATGTCATAGATCTCGCGCTCCAGCCAGTCGGCTCCCTTCCAGAGCGGGACGGCCGAAGGCAGATCGAGATCCGGCTCGTTGAGCATCACCTTCACGTAGAGCCGCTCGTTCGCGACGGTCGCCGCGAGCGCGTACACCACGCCGAAGCGGTCTCGCGCGTCGGGATACTCCAGATAGTCCACGGCCGTGAGGTCCGCCAGCATGTCGAACCCGCAGTCGGACTGGAGAAAGGCGAGCACATCGAACAACCGCTCGCGCGGGCAGACAATGCGGCGGTTGTCCCGGAACTCGCTCGGCGCCAAGCCGACATCCGGGAACCGCTCGCCGAGTTTTGCCAGCGTCACGTCGTGCGGCATCGCGTGCGTTGCTCCCCTCAAACCCGCGGCTAGCCAGTACGGGCCGGCGACGGCGAAACGATGGGCAGGTGATTGACGAGTTGCGGCATCCGATCGCTCGATGGTTCATCGGCCAGCGACGGGCCGCCGATCGTCCCTTCGCGTTGGATCCGCTCCTGCAGGTCGATGATCGACTGGATGAGCTGTTCGGGACGCGGCGGACAACCCGGCACGTAGATGTCCACCGGCAGGAACCGGTCGATGCCCTGCACGACGGCGTAGGTGTCGAACACGCCGCCCGACGACGCGCACGCGCCCATGCAGATGCACCACTTGGGTTCCGGCATCTGGAGCCAGATGCGCTGGAGCACCGGCAGCATCTTCATGACCACCCGGCCGGCGACGATCATGAGATCGCACTGGCGGGGGCTGAAGCGGAACACTTCGGCGCCGAACCGGGCCACGTCGTGCTTGCTGGCCCCCAGCGCCATGAGCTCGATGCCGCAGCAGGCCGTGCCGAACGGCATCGGCCACAGGCTGTTCTTGCGGACCCAGTTGGCGAGCGCGGTGAGTCGCGTCGCCACAAAGCCGTCGTTCGGATGGACTGCCATCGCTCGATCCCGTCTAGCGCCAGCGAAACACGCCCTTGCGCCATGCGTATACGTAGGCAAGCCCCAGGAGGGCGATGAAAACGAGGACTTCGGCGAAGACCCAATGGCGGTTCGCCGCCCCGAGTGCCGCACCAGCACCGGCGACATTGTCGCTCGACGCGGCCACCGCCCACGGGTAGAGGAACAGCAACTCGACGTCGAACAGTAGGAAAACCACCGCGACCAGGTAGAACCGCACGTCGAAGCGTCCGCGTGCGTCGCCGACCGGGTTCATGCCCGATTCGTACGGCATGTCCTTGACCGGCCGCGGGCGTCGGGGCCCGATCCAGTGCGAAAGAGCCATCATGCCGCCAGCGGTGAGGAGTGCGACGAAGGCCAGCAGCAGCAGTGGCACCAGGACGCCGGAGTTCATTGTGGGGCTAATACTTTCGGCGACATTGTGAATCGTTTCACAAATTGAGCCCAAAAATTTCCTCGACTCGCGTCGAGGAATGGCTAACGTTGGCCTAGCGGAATCATACCCAGACGCTACGTGGCGTCAAGCGGTAAGATCAGCTCGGCCGCTCTTCTCCACGCTGATCCTTCTTGCTGTGTCTTGCCATGCATCCTGCCGTACGTCTTGCCTGCGATCTGGTTGCTATCCCGAGCGTTAACCCGATGGGGAGACCGCTCGATACCCCGTGCGAACGGCACACGAGTGACTTCCTCGAGCAGCACTTCCGCGCGCTTGGAGTGCCCATGCATCGCCAGCCGGTCGCGCCGTCGCGCGACAACATCATCGCCTGGGTGCCCGGAACTGCGGGCGCGGCGACGTTGTTGTTCGAGGCACATCAGGACACCGTTCCCGCCGACACCATGACAATCAACCCGTTCACTGCTCGTGTAGATCAGGGGCGGCTCTGGGGCCGAGGCGCCTGCGACGTGAAGGGGGGCATGGCCGCGATGCTCGTCGCCTTGGCGCGGCTGGCCGCAGAGCGGCCGGAACCTCGTGCAACGCTCGTCATGGCCTGCACGGTCGATGAGGAGCACCAGTTCACGGGCGTTCTGGCGCTCGTGCGCAGCATGGCCGAGGCGGCATGGCCGCGGCCGGACGCGGCCGTCATCGCCGAGCCCACGGAACTCGACGTCGTTGTCGCCCACAAGGGAGCGGTCCGCTGGACCATCGAGACGGCGGGAAAAGCGTGCCACAGCTCGAGCCCATCCTTGGGCATCAACGCCATCTACCGCATGGCTCACGTCGTACAGGCGATCGAGCGGTACGCCACGCAGTTGAGCGGGACGACGAGCCATTCGATGCTCGGCAGCGCCAGCATCAGCATTGGCGTGATCCACGGTGGAGTGAGCGTCAACACGGTCGCCGATCGTTGCGTCATCCAGATCGATCGGCGTCTTGTTCCGGGCGAGGACCCGGACCAAGCATGGCGTGAGCTGAGCGAGTTTCTGGCGCGGCAGCCGGAGCTCGATTTCCCGATCACCGCGACCCCGCCGTGGATCAAGAGCCCCGCGCTCGGCGACGATGCCAACCGAGCGCTCGCCGGTCGGCTCCAGTCGGTGATTCGGAAATCCGGTTATTCCGGTCGAATCATCGGCGTGCCGTTTGGGACCGACGCCTCCAAGACCGCTGCGGCCGGCATCCCATCGGTCGTCTTTGGCCCCGGCTCCATCGCCCAGGCCCATACGGCGGATGAATGGATCGCCACGGACCAGCTCATCGCAGCCGCGGAGATCTACTACGAGCTGGCTCGCGCGTGCGCTCGGTCGCAGTAGCCTGCCTAGTCGTCATCTCAGAACTGGTCGAGCGTAAAGTGGTAGCCGCGGTAGTACGGCTTCCGCGCGTCGAGCCAGTTGCGCCACCCCTCGACGCGGGGGTACTGCCTCAGCTGCGCGGGGTAGCGGTATCCGCCATCATAAATCCGCTCGTATTCGTACGGTGTCCAGTAGTGAGGGGTCGCGTTGCTGTACGGCCAGTAGTAGTAGTGCCCCCACTCATCGGCGCGCGCGTGGTCGCCGAGGACGAGCAGCATCAGCAGGGGGCCGGCCAGCGCGACGGCCCGTCGCACGAGCGATGATCTTAGGACCATGGGTACCTCCTCGGACGAGATCGGAACGCGTTTCGATAGGAATTGCGCGTCGTTTCGCCATTCGTATCGGACGTTCGTCGCTCAGGTCTGTGGAGATAATGCGCGCGATTCAGCGCGCCGCCGTGGCTCAGGAGCATGGGAGATTTCGGTCTCCCTTTTCGGTTTTCGGGCTTTGTCCCAGGGGTCGTGCTGGATCGGGTTTACCGGCCGTGCACGGCAAACCAGCTGGCCAAGCGGGGCATAGCGGGCAGACGTTCCGGGTCGGTGCCACGGTGCAGGGGCCGGAGCGAGCGGAAGAAGGGTCAGTCTTTCGGTCGCGGTGCCGGCGCGTGTCAAGACGGGTGCAAAGCGGGATGCGACGGAGTGCGAATACTTACCCGAAGCGTGAGCGAGGGAAGTGGTGGACCGGCCCTCGCTTACGCGTCGGGTTACTGGTACGGCGGAGTCATGTGGGTGAACGGCAGGCGGGCTCAGACGGCCGAGGTCCCGCCGCCCGCCGCGCGCGGTTCAGCCCGGCAGGACCCCCTCGGCGATCTCGCGTTCCCATTCGTCCATGAGCGGCCAGTGCACCGTGCAGGTGCCGAAATCGGCCAGGTAC
>JBGPMX010000217.1:0-7731 GCA_041487215.1 Planctomycetia bacterium
ACAAGGGGGGGTATCCGCGTCACAAAATGAGGACAAAAACCGTACGGATCTTTTCATCAGCCCAGTCCTGATCTGGGTGGCACGTCCCGGAGGCTCACGGGATGAGGCGCCCGTGCTCGAGCCGGAGCACGCGATCGCAGAAACGGCGGACGAACGACTGCTCGTGGGAGATCACCACATAGCTTAACCGCAGCGGGCGCTGCACGCGCAAGAGAAACCGGGCGACGATCGACTGCAGGACGGCGTCGACGCCCGCCGTCGGCTCGTCGAGGATGAGCACGCCCCCGCGCTTCCCTGGCCCGGCTGCGCAGGGGTAGCCGAACGCCGCCAGCGACCGGGCGATCAGCAGCCGCTTGCGCTCGCCGCCGCTTAGCCGATACGGGTACGCCTCGAGCAGCGACGGGTCGAGCGCGAGCTCTTCCATAACGCGTGCGGCCAGCGCATAGGCGTTGCGAGTGCTGCATCGCGGGTCGTAGACCCGGTACGCTTCGATGAGCGAGTCCGCGATGCGCGCGGCGGGGTCGAGCACCAGATCCGCGTCCTGATAGACCATCTGTACCCGGCGCCGGAACTGGCGGCGCTCGCGCTCCGACATTGCCGAGAGATCTGTCCAACCCCGGTCGCGCGCGGCTTCCACGATCCCCGCGGTCGGCCGCAGCAGCCCCACGAGCACGCGTGCGAGGGTCGTTTTGCCCTGCCCGCTCGGTCCGATGATGCCCACGCGCTCGAGGGGCGCAATCGACAGGGAGATGTCGTGGAGCACCGGCCGTATGTGCCTTCCGAGCCACCCCGTGCGGTACCCCGCCGCGACCCCGGTCGCGCGAACTAGCGCACGGGGCCCGGCCGCGGTCTGTTGCGGCGCGCGCAGCGCGGTGGGATCGAGCGTCTCTCTGGCTGCCGCATGTTCCGAAGCGACCTCGCGCATCCGGTCCGTTGCCGCTCTCCCCTCTTGTCCCTGGGCACGCGCAGCGCGCTCCACGCGGCCGGCCTTCTTGAGAAACGATGAGCGGTCGCAGCGCATGCGGTGCACGCGTTCGGCAGGGACCGCAGCGGGCGCGGGGGAACCGTTGGCGTCGGTGAGCGGCGGTAACTCGCGGACGCACACGGTCGGATCTGCCCACTGGCAGCGCGGCGAGAACATGCAGCGCGCTTCCCCCGCCGCGGCGGGCGGCCGCAAGGCAAAGAAACGCCGCTCCTCGTCGATGTCCCGCAGCAAGCGGCTGTACGGATGCGTCGCCGTGGCATCCCCGCCGAGCACGGCGCTGGTCGGTCCGATCTCGGCCACCTGGCCGCGATACAGCACGACGGTCTGGCTGGTCAACCGGCGGAGCAACTCCAGATCGTGGCTGACGAGGACCAGCATGAGGCCATGCGAGCGCATCCAGTCGTGCACCAGTTGAGCCAGATCATCCTGCGCCGCGGCGTCCACCGAAGCAAACGGCTCATCGCAGATGAGCAGGCGAGCCCTCAGCGTCGCCGCCATGGCCAGAAACACGCGCTGGCACATGCCGCTGCTCAGCTCGTGCGGGTAGCTGGAGGCGAGATCCGGATCCAGCCCGGCGGCGCGGAGGGCGTCGTGCGCCGACCGCAGCGGCCGCGCCGTGTCGGGCCGTGCGGCGCGTGCCCGACGCTCGCAGCGCGCCAGCTGCCAGCCGATCGTGCGATACGGGTGAAGGCTGGCACGTGGCTCCTGGAATAGCGTAAAGAGGGTCTCGCCGCGCCGGCCGTGCTTGAGATCAGCGGACGGGTCAGTCCGGCGCGGAGTGCTTGGCTCGTTGCGCCCGGTGAGCGTCCAGTGCCACTCGTTGGCGGATACCCGCGCGTCGCGCGGCAGAAGCCCGGCCAGCGCCAGGCTAAGGGTGGTTTTGCCCGAGCCCGATTCTCCGGTGATGCCGATTCCCTCCCCCGCGCGCAGGCGGAACGAGACGCCGGAGACGACCGGCGTGTGGCGGGCCAGGGTTTCGTCGAACAGCTCGACGGAGAGGCCCGAGACGACGAGTTCTTCCGCCTGCTTTGCCAAGCGTTGCGGCTCCGTTTTCTCTGAGGGCACAAACTTCGCAAGTCCCCAGCTGGTTTTCACCGGCTGAAGCGCAGGCTGCGGCCGAGCGACTTGATCGCGTCGGCGACCACGGCCGAGCAGGCGATGGCCAGCACGGTGACGCTGCATGGCGCCCAGACGATCATCGGGTTTACGGCAAGCCCGTAGCTTCGCTCATATTCGTCCACGCCGGTGCCCAGCAGGCTTCCCCAGGTGAGCACCTGCCCGTACTGCCGAACACCGCAGTAGGCGAGGATAGCGTCGTAGAGCAGCACGTAGCCGACGACGGCGGCGCCCCCCACGCACAGCACCGGCACCACGTGGTTGCGCAGAACATGCCGAATGACGATCCGGCTACGGGGCACTCCGAGCGTCCGCGATGCTTCCAGAAAGAGGCTGGTTCGCAGCGATCCCACTTCATCGCGTACGGCGCGGTAGACAAGGGGAGCGAACGTCACAGCAATGAGCGTGTACAGCTTGAGCGTGTAGTGATCGAACCGGATGTAGGTGAGCGCGGCGAGCAGCAGGATGAGTTTCGGCACCGACTCGAGCGACTCCGCGTAGGCGTCGAGTAGCGCGTCGGCGGCCGATCCGAGTGATAGGCCGGAGACGGTGCCCAGGACGCCCCCGAGCACGACCGTGCCCGCCACGGCGACCGCCAGCGGCAGGGCCATCTGCCGGGCCCCCTGGGCGATCTCCCACCAGAGGTCCTGGCCCGCGCCGTCAGTGCCCAGGGGGTGAGCGCGGCCGGGCGGCGCGTGCGGGGCGGCGATCTCGAGCCGCGTGGGGTCTGTGCGGGGCGTGACGGAGACCAGGCCGAGCAGGAGAGCGGACGCAGAGACCACGAGCGCGGCCAGGACCACTTTGGCGCGGTTCGCTCTCGATTTCGCCCACAATCCGCGGAGGCGCCGCGCGGCGCGCTGCCAGGCGCGGGGGGGTCCCGGCGCGGCGGCGACCCGGCACGGCAGCGCCGCGGGCTCCCCTGCCGGTTCCGCGGCTCCCGGCGGATCGTTCGAAGCGCGGGGCGTACATCCTGGGGCGGCCCGGTCGGCGGCGTGCGGCGGGGCCGCGTGCGACCGCGCCGCGGGACCCGGTAGCTCCGCCGTCCCGTCGCGCGCGCGCTCCGAGGCGGGCGCGCTCGGCCGCGACGACACCGCCGCAGCCGGCGTGCGGCGCTGCCGCGCCAGGGCACTCGGTCGCCCGCGCGCGGGAGTCAGGACGGCACGCGCCATGCCGTGCAGCAGATGCACCAGCCGTGTGGTTACCATGCCCAGCCCCGCGATCCAGATGAGCACGTTGTAGTCCGGCCGCGCCGCCAGGACCGATTCGAGCGCGAGCGATCCGAGCCCGCGCAGGTTGTAGGCCCGCTCGATGGCCACCGTGCCGCCCAGCAGGTGGGGGATGCGCGCCGCGAGTCCTTCCAAAGTCACCAGCGTGGCACGCGGCCAGACGTCGCTCCAGACCGCGAAGCCCAGCGCCCGCGCCGTGCGCACGTGCGGCCGCTCGAGCTCCTGCCGGACCCCCTCGTAACTGTGCGCGGTCAGCGACGTGAGGTTGAGATCTCCCACAACGAGGCAGACGGCCGGCCAGAACCAGCTTGACTCGTGGGGAAACCCGAGGAACGGGAGCAGGAACGCCGGGACGGCGCTGGCAAGCGTGAGCGGCAGCCGCGCGACACTCGCCCACGGCCGCGTGGCGAACAGCACGCCGAGCGCCAGGGACAGCAAGCCGAGCCCCACGGCCGACGCCAGCACGATGGCCAGCGATACGCGGGCGGCCGCCAGGAAGCGCGGTGCGATCGGGAGCCCATTCGAGTCCCGGGCGGACTGGGTGAAGGTGCGCGCGAGGCGCGTTGGCCAGGGCAGCTCCGGGCCTGGCTCGCAAAATACCTCCAGGATCAGCCAGAGCGTTAGCGCCATCAGCACCAGCAGCAGAACAGTGCGCGCCAGCTCGTGGACCGCCACGCCGGCGAGGATGCGTGCGATGCTCGACGCCCGGCTTTGTTGCGCGGGTCGCTTCACGGCTCGAGGTACCACCCTTCGGTTCGGCGGAACAGGTACAGCGGGTGAATCGGGATTTGGCGAGCTTGCGAGCCAGTCGTCGGGTCGCGATAGACCAGCTTCGACGTGTAGGCGATGTAGTTGTCCAGCTGCCAGAGGGGAACGAACACGACCTCGTCGCTGAGGTAGCGATGGATCTCCCTCTGGATCGACCAGATATCGAGCGGGCGCTGCTCGCGGCGCAGCTCGTTGAACAGCTTGGTCAGCCCCGGCTGGTGGTAGCCCATGAAGTTCGTGCCGCCCGGCTGCGTCTGCTGGGGATCGAAAAGGGGCGCAATGTTGTAGAGCACGTTGCGGTGGTCGTAGCGCCAGTAGGCCAGGTCGAAGTCCTGCTCGTCGACGACCTCGTGGCGCAGGTCGGCCTCGATCTTCGCCTCGGTTTTGACCTGGAAGCCGGCGGCCTCAATGTAGCGTCGCATCTGGCTCGCCGCCTTTTCGACCGGCGCATCACCCAGGGGGTATTTGAGCGTAAGGGGACGGTCGAGGAGCAGCTCGGCGGCCTTGAGCTCGTTGACCAGCTGGCGTGCGAGCGATTCCTTCCGTTCCGGGATCGGGACCTCGGTGTTGTACGCCGGGCTGTGGGTCGGGAACGGTCCCGTGATCACGCGGTGGGCGAGGCCGCCGGGCCCGGCCTGAAAGTATTGAGTCAGGATCGCCTGCCGGTCGATCGCCGCCTGGATGGCGCGGCGGGCGCGGATGTCGTCGAGCGGCTTGCGGCGGTGGTTGATCGCCAGCAGGTACACGCTGTTGGAGAGGTAGCTGCGCACCTCAAACTGGCCCGCCCGCTTGCCGAACAGGATGACCTCGAGCGGGTCGAGCCGGGTCATCAGGTGCGTCTTACGCGTCTCCATGTCGCGCACCGCTGCGTCGGGCTTCACGTAATGCTCGAGAAGGATCTCCTTGATGAGCGGTTGCCCGGCCCGAGCCCCGCGAAACTGGGGGTTCGCCACGAACCTGGTTGGCGCCGAGGAATCGGCCGCGCCCAAGGTGAACGGGCCAGTGCCGACCGGCGACCGGCTGAAGGGACTCCCACGCTTCGGGGGTTCGGCGAGCAGGTGCTTGGGCAGAATCGGGATGCTAAACAGGCTGTCGGGCCGCGGGTGTGGAAGGGTCTGGATCGAGAGCGTGTAGGGGTCGGTTGCCGTGACGTCCTGGATGTATCGCGCGCGTTCGGGATCGTAGTTCTCGCAGCGGGGATCGAGCAGCAGGCGGAACGAGGCCTCGAGGTCGTACGCCGTGACCGGTCTGCCGTCGCTCCAGTGCTGCTCGGGCTCGAGCAGCAGCTGGTGCGAGCGGCCCAGGTTCGTGGCGCTCCACTTCCGCAGCAGCGGTCCGCGCACGAACTGCGCCCCGGACTCGTCCGGTTCGAACAGCGCATCGAACAGCAGCTGGCACGCCTGCCATTCGGTGAGGCTGCGCGCGGTGAGCGGCTCGAAGGTTCCGGGCGCATCGAACACCGCGACTCGGAGCACGGGGTAGTTGCGCTTCGCCCGGCGCAGGAGCTCCTCGAGATCGGGCAGGTCCGGCCAGATCTGGCGTGCCTCTGCGAGCAGGCCGACCGCGTTGCGTTGTTCAGCGAGCGCGCCGGCCATGGCCTGACGCGCCTGCTCGACGAGCGCGCCGGCCTGGTTTCGCAATTGCTTCTCGAGCTGCCCGGCGTCGGCGTCGCCCGGGTAGTACTTGAGCATCTGCGCGATCTGTTCCCGCGCGATCGTGTAGTCCTTCACGTCGATGGCCAGCCGGGCGCGGCCCAAGAGCGCGCGGCGGAGCAGGCTCTGGATACCGCCGATCGACCGGTCTTCGGCGCGGAGTCGCAGGCCGAGCTGGATGGCGTTGTCGTAGTCGGGCGGGTCTCTGGTGAGCGCGTCCTCGGCCTGGTTGAGAAACACGCGGTGAAGTTTGTCGCGCGCGTCGGGCCACTGGGGGTTGAATTGCACGAGGCGGGCGTAGGCGTCGAACGCGGCGGCAAAGTCGCGTCGCTCGAGCGCCCGGTCCCCTTCGCGCGCGAGCAGCTCCTCGAAGAGCTCGACGCGTGTGATATCCTCCCCTTTCACCTCGAACGCCGGCCCGACTGCCTGTTTGGGCCGCGAGAGGCGGAGCGGCACCGCTTGCCCGCCGCGGACGCTTGCCTTGCGGAACGGCCGCGGCAGCGGAACAACTCGGTAGGGTTCGTTGTGCCGCTTCACGTAGACGAGGTCGAACGGCGCCCCGTTGACCAGTTCCACGATGCGGCTCTTCTCTTTCTCGGTGGGCGCCTGAGCCGCCGCGGGCTCTTCGCGCGCGGCCGCTGGCGGCTGCGCCGAGGCGTCCGCGGCGCGGCCCGTGCGGTCGGCCGGGCCGGCCAGCGACACGAGGGCGGCGGCGAGCAGCCAGCGGCGTGTCCCCGTGCCGCATCGGCGGGCGTTCGCCTTGCTCAGAGTCGGCGGGGCGGATCTCATGGTTCCAGCGCGGCCTGCAACCGCTCGAAGCGCCGCGCCTCCGGCATGTTCGCGCGGCGGCAAACGCGAGCGAGGTTCTCGAAGATCGTTCCCAGGACACGACGCTCGGCCGGGCCCGCCGCGGCGTCGCCGAAGCCAGCGGCTGCGGAGCGGTAGTGCTCGAGAGCGAGCTCGGCCTTTCCTTCGTGCTCGAAATAGGCGCCGATGTTGTTGAGGATCTTCACGCGCTCGGTCACGCGCGGCTCGAACCGCGCCGCGCTCTGGAGCACCGCGACCATGTCGCGGTCGCGTGCGGTGAGATCATCGTGCCGCGGTCCGGCCGGCTCGGCCAGCTCCTCGAACGCCGCCACCTCCTCGCCCAGGCTGGATTCGAGCGACGCCAGAGCGGTGCTCAGGCCGTAGGCGTTCTGCACATTCCACAGTCCGGCCAGCCGCGCGAAACCGCGTGCCGCCGCGTCGTCTCCCCGGTCGTGCGCCAGTTGGGCCAGGTTGAGGTAGGACGGGGCGAATGTGGGAGTGATCCGGACGGCCCACGCGTAGCTGCGTGCCGCCGCGGCGAGCTCCCCCTCCTGCCAGTAATAGTTGCCCCAGAAGTGCGGCACGAGCGGGTCGCGAAAACGCTCCAGGCTGCGCCGGGATAGCTCGAGCAGGCGGTCGAAGCTCCAGCGGTCCGCTTCTCGGACTCGCTCGGCCGCGGCACGGTAGTCTTCGAGAAACCAGCGGCGTGGCTCGACGACGCGGGGTGGTTCGCTGCCGCTGAATCGGACCACGTGGCGGCCGAGCGCCAGCACCAGCGGGACCGGTCCCTGCCGCACGAACGCTGCCGGGTCGCTCACCGCCAGCCTGACGCCGTCGATCTCGATCATGCTCACGTGCGTGGGGATTTCCACCCCCAGCTCGTCCAGCCGCCACGGCTCGAGCGATGCGGAGCGGGGCGAGGCGGTGACGCGGGGAGTGAACGCCGCGGCGTCGCGCAACCCCGCGTCCGCCCGGTCTGCGTGGTCCTTCTCGGGAGCCGGTGGGAGCTCGATGTCCGGCTCCCGCGTGGCGATGTCCGGGCGGAAGACTTCGGACGGCTTCGGCTCGGCCCCTGCCGCGCGCTCGGCATCGGTCGTTGCGCCCTTCGTCGTGCCGGGCCGATCCGGCAGCGGTCTCGAGCTGTGCACGACCAGGACGGCGCCGAGCAGGACCAGCG
>JBGPMX010000218.1:0-7727 GCA_041487215.1 Planctomycetia bacterium
ACCACGCTGAGGCGCTCGAGTTCCGGGCCGACGAGGCGGCGTGGCTGACCGTCATCCCGTGCCGGCGGCGCGGCGATCACATATACCCGCACGGCGGCCCGACGCTGGCCGCGTTCACGACCGGCCGCGAGATCCGCGCGCGACTGCTCGCGCTGGACTGCGTTCGTGTCCATCAGGACGGCCGCGACGGTTCAAAGCCCGAGACAACGGTGCTCTTCGCCGCGGTGGACTTTGGCCGCGTGGCCGCCGTCATGGAACCGAGGCGTCGGCGGAAACTCTCCCCCGAACACCGTGCCGCTCTCGTTGAAGCGAGCCGAGCATACAGGTTCCAGCCGGTGCACGGTTCTGGCGCTCAGTTCGAGCACCTAGAAACGCATGGAGCAGCGCAGGACGACCCAAACCCCGTCCGGGCGGTCGGACGCAGTTCTAGCGTGTGCTAGCAACAGTGTTTTCCCAGTTCAGCGAGAAGGAGAGACCAGCATGGGACAGCTTCGCCGTTTCCTACGCGACTTCGCCACCGGCACCATCCCCGCCGGCGAGGTCGTGGAGCGCACGATCGAGATTGCCGGCCTGGAGCTCCGCGACCGGATCGAAGTCACGCCGCCCGATGACGTGGCGGTTCACGTCGCACTGCGCGGCATCGTCGCCGCCTGGGTGTCCGCGCCAGGCGTCGTAACCGTCAGGCTCCACAACCGCAGTGCCGAGCCAGTGACGCTCAGCACGCCGCGCGTTTGGGAGGTTCTCGCGAGCACGTAGCCTGACGCGCTACGTCGTCGCCTGGCGCGTTCGTGTGGCCGCGGGCGACCGGAGGGCATCGTCCGCCGTCGCCCGGCGAGCGCCAGCAGCGGCACAGGAGGCGGAGCGGCCGGTTACGCGAGGCGGTGAGGGAGCGAGGCAGCATGGAGGTGAGCGATGAGCGACGACGGCGAACAACAGGCGGCGGCCGAGGCGTGGGCCCGCGGCGCGATCGCGCGGGGAAACGCGTCACGCCACCTTGGCCGCCCGCAGGTAGCGGCTCACGGTCGACGTCGAGACGCCCAGCGCGTTCGCGATCTCGGGCAACTTGAGCCCGCGGTCCCGCAGCTCGGCGGCCCGCTCGGGCGTGGTCTTCGTCGTGCCGGGCTTCCGGCCAGTGTACACGCCTTGCTTCTTCGCGAGCGAGATGCCGGCCGCCTGCCGCTCGAGGATGTGCTCGCGCTCGATCTCGGCCAGCCCGAGCATGAGCGCGGCGATCATCCGCCCCACCGCACCGTTCAGCTCGATTTGCTGCGTGACGCTGACGAACCGCAAGCCGCGGTCAAACCAGTCGGCCAGCAGGTTCACGCCGTCGCGGAGCCGGCGAGAGAGGCGATCGAGCTTCCAGACCACGACGGTTTTCACCGTCCCGGCGAAGATGTCCGCCTGGAGCCGCTCGAATGCCGGCCGGTTAAGGCTCTTGCCGCTCTCCTTGTCCTCGTACCACTGGACCTGGCCAGCGTCGATGCCGTTGCCGGCGAGCCACTTCGCGATCTCCGCCCGCTGGCTGTCCGCCTTCTGGCTCCGACTGCTCACCCGCACGTACGCCGCGATCATGGGGTTGCTCCTGACAGGCTGCGGTCACTCGGCCACCGAATGGCATGATACGCAGCGGCGTCAGACTTGTCAATTAGAGTACAGTCATTTTGATAAGGAATCCTGTCGCCGCAAGCCGGTACGCGGCAACGCGGCGCCCGAGCGGTTTTCGCGGAGACCCTATTTGACAAGGCGCACACCCTCATCGCGCGTGTCCGGCCGTCCGGCTCTCCGAGGTTGTTCCGGCGGGGCGCCGGCGGCCGGCTTCTTCTTCGCCCCCCGGGTCCTCGGCGCTCGCGCGGCTCCGCTCACCTGGCGACCGGGGCGGCGCCAGGAGGGACGCGGGGCAAGCGCACGGGCGAGCCGGGGTCGGCCAGGCGGGGGCGACGGCGGCGCGACGGGGGCGACGGCGACAGCAGGGAGCCCGGCGGGGCACACGCTCATGGGGTTGCGCCGCGGCCGGCGCGATCATGGGGTTACGAGCGTCGAACGCAGCGGCGACGAAGGCGCCGGCTCACCGAACTGGGACATGTCCCAGTTCTCGCTTCTGTTCACGCGTAGGTAGCCACCGACCATGTCGACCGAAGTCGGCGCCGGCTCACCAAACTGGGACATGTCCGAGTTTCGCCGGATGTCCTGGTTTTGAAGGAGTTTTGCATGAGCACCGCTGAGACGCTGAAAACGGGTGAGCAGGGCGACCCGTCACCAGAACTGGGACATGTCCCAGTTCTGCCCGTGCCGTTGTCTGTCTGGGATATCCAAGCGTCGCCGGAGAATGAGGAACTATACCGGCCTGTGATTCAGTCGGATCCTGATATTCAAGCGTTGGCCGCCAGCATCAAGACGATGGGGCTGTTGGAGCCTCTGGTGGTGACCGCGGATTACTACATCTTGTCGGGGCATCGACGTCATCAGGCGGCGATCGTTGCAGGTCTCGCTGAGGTGCCTTGCCACGTAGTGGCCGACCGGCGCGAGGGCAACCCGAACTTCGTGGCGTTGTTGCGCGAGCACAACCGGCAGCGCGTAAAAACCTTGGACGAGCTGGTGCGGGAGGAGGTGGTGTCGGCAAACCCTGAGGAGGCGCACCGGGTGCTGGTGGAGCACCGCAAGCTGGCATCGCAGATAAACGTCGCGGTGATAGGGTTGCGCGAGCGGAAGGCTCGGTCGGAGATCTCGTCGGCGAAGCATCCGTTCCTTGAGGCGATCGACGAGATTATCGATGACCTAGAGGATTACTGGCCGCTCAGCGACCGCCAGATCCACTACCAGTTACTGAACGATCCGCCGCTGAAGCATGCTTCGAAGCGCAAGAGTCGGTACCGGAACGACAAGAGCAGCTTCAAGTCGCTGTGCGAGTTGCTGACTCGCGCCAGGATCGAGGGCAGGATCAGCATGGACGCGATCGATGATCCGACGCGGCCCGTCACGACGTGGAACGTATTTTCAAACGTGCAGGACTTCTATCGTCAGTCGATTGCCGACTTGCTCAAGGGTTACTACCGGGATCTTCTTCAAAGCCAGCCGAACCACATCGAGATCGTGGCCGAGAAGAACACGCTCGACAACATCATCCGGCCGGTGGCGGAGCAGTTCTGTGCGGCGTACACGATCGGCCGCGGGTACTGCTCGACGCCTCCCAAGCGGGACATCGCGAGGCGTTTTCGCGCGAGCGGTAAGTCAAAGTTGATTCTCCTGTTCATCGGAGACTTCGATCCGGATGGGGACGAGATCGCTCATTCGACAGCCTGCAGCTTGCGCGAC
The DNA here is from genome assembly GCA_041487215.1 of Planctomycetia bacterium. GTDB lineage: Bacteria > Planctomycetota > Planctomycetia > JALXBF01 > JBGPMX01 > JBGPMX01. Next base: position 3,313 of record JBGPMX010000218.1, read on the forward strand.
GATTTCCAGGTGGCTGAGGTTACGGCGATCAAGGTGGCGGTGACACACGAGCAGGTGATGAGTCTTGAGTTGCCGCCGAGTTTCGAGCAGGCGAAGAAGACGAGCCCGAACTACAAGCGGTTCAAGGCGAAGTACGGCAGTGACAACGTGTACGAAGTTGAGGCTCTGTCGCCGGACATCTTGCAGCGGCTGTTGCGGGAGACGATGGACTCGGTGATCGATGTGGCGGCATTCAACGCTGAGTTGGAGGCCGAGAAGCGTGACGCCGCCCATATCGTCGCGGTCCGCGAGCAGATGCTCAAAATGATCGGCACATTGGACACACGGAAGCATTCCTAAACACAGGGAGACCGCACGATGAGCGATGCCGCGAAGCAGGCGGTGGACCGCGAGGTTCGCCGCGTGACGTTGGAGTTTCTCAAGGGGCGTGACAACACCAGTTCGCCGATCACGTTCTCGAAGCAGGTGGGGGGTCTCCTGTTCGAGGGGGATTTCCAGTTCAAGCGGCCGGACATCCTCAGCGAGGATGCGATCGCGGTGCGTACGGCGGTGCTCACCAGCCAGTGGGACGCGCAGGCCGGCGCCCACACCGCGGTGCCGGTGGATCCGTTCGACAAGCAGTATGCCCGCGCGCAGGCGACGCTCGAGTATGTCGTCCTGAAGTCGCCGGACTGGTGGGATCTGTCCCTCTTACGCGAACCGGAGGTCCTCCTGGGTGTGTACCGGCTGTACACGACCTGGGAGGACTCCTTTCGTGCGCCGGTGGAAGCAGCACCGGTCGGCGGCGCTCAAGCTGGCTGAGCCGCACCTGTGGGTGTGCCTGCGGTTCAACGTGCTGCCGACTGACCCGCGATTCGTCGCGCTAACGTGGGAGCAGATCGACGCGCTGTACTGGGCGCATCGGCGGGACGTGCAGCGCATGGCGGGGAAGAACCCGGACAGCGAGCGTGAGGATCCGGATTACGACGCGTGGGAGCGGGACGTGGCCGCGGAAGAGGGGTACGCGCCCGTGGCCGCACCTGGACCGGACGACTTCAAGCCGCCGACGTGTGCGGCCGACCTGGACGACGTTGATCGCTGGGCGGACGCCTGAGAAGGGAGCAGCACCGTGGCCGAGAACCGCGTGCAGATCATCATCGAGTCGATCTTCGCTGGTCAGGGGATTGACGAAGGGAGTCGCCGCTTCCGCGCGCTCGTGGACGAGGTGGAGCGGGGGCAGGCGCGGCTCGCGCAGCGTGAGGCGCGTTATGAGGGGGCGCTGCGTACGGGTGGCGACGTCGATCAGACCCGCCGCGGGTTCCGCGAGTCCTTGGCCGAGGAAGAGCGGCGGACGCGCACGCTGACCGACGCCACCGAGACGCTCATCGCGCGGAAGCGGGAGATCGCCCGGCTGCAGGAGGAGTACCTTGCCGCGGGCAAGCCGAGTGAAGCCGCGAAGCTGCAGCCCGAGCTCGTCGGCCTGGCGCAGCTCGAGAAGGAGGCTGGCCGGCGGCCGTACCGGTTCGAGGAGGCGACGCACCGCATGGGCGAGCGGGCCAGCGATGCCGAGCGCCGCTCGGGCGTGGAGACGGACGAAACGCCTTGGTGGAATCGCCGGGTGCCGGGCACGGGCCTTACCCGCGGGGCGATGCGTGACGCGCTCGTGTCGATGGTGGCGGTTTCGGCGATCCGCGGCATGCCGGTAGCGGAGCAGGAGGCGCACCTGCGCTATCAGGTGGCGGCGCCCGGCACTCGGCCGGGCGACGGGGGCGTCGACGCGTTTGGGCGTGAGGTGGCGGAGGCTGGCCGGGCGATGCACTTCTCTCGCCTCGAGACGTTGCGGGCGGCCGAGGCGTACGAGCGGTTTTCGGGCCAGGTCGGGCACAAGCTGGTGCCCGAGCTCGAGCAGCTCACGCAGGCGGCGCGGTATCACCGCATGGAGCTGGGCGAGGCGGCGCAGTATTTCGGCCGCTTCCGCCGGCTCACCGCGGCCGACGACCCGAACGCCATGCGTCAGATTGCCACGACCGTGCGTGCGGCGATGGAGGGGGCTGGTCCGAGCCGGCGTGACGAGCTCCGCGAGGCCATCCTCTCCCTGGCCGAGCGTTCGGCGCACGGCGTTCCGGAGGGGCTCACTCCGGAGGCTGGGACGTTTCAGTCTGCGCTGCTCACTATGCTCCACCGTACTGGCCAGCCCGGCTTCCAGGGGGAGGCGGGGGCGAGTGTCGCGCAGCGTGCCTTCCAGCTGCCGTTCAATGCGCAGGATCCGCAGGACGTTGTGCGTTGGGCCGCGCTGACCGGCCAGATGGGGCGGCTCGAGGGGCCGCCGGGGGCCGCGATGTGGAAAATGGGCTTGCAGATGGAGCGGATCCGCGGGCTGCAGCCGACGCAAGACGACTTGCGGCACGTGTTCACCGCGATGCAGCGGACGCGGGAGCTTGGCGGTCCGGACGCGGACGCGCAGCGGTTCCTCACCTGGCGGCTGCTCATGCCGCAGGTCTCCCAGCGCGAATTCATGGGGCTCGAGAAGGTCGGCGGCTTCCAGTCGTTCGACCGGTTCTCGGCGGAGATGGATCGGATCCTGAAGGACGCGCGCACGAAGCAGCTCGGCCCGGACGCGGCGCAGCAGGATTCCCAGCACGTTGCGAACCAGGAGAGTCGCCGGCGTATCAACGACGCGCTCGGGCAGGTCGGGTCGCTGGCCGTCGATGTACGCAACAGGATCTTCGGCATTGTGTCGGGGGCGGTCGGGGGCGGACCGGTGGGGGACCTGGCCGCGCTCGGCGTCGAAGGGCTGATGGGGTATGGGGCGTTCAGCACGGGTGCTCGTGCGGTGCGCGGCCTGTTCGGCGGCCCGTCGGCGACGCGTGGCGGCGGCCTGTTGTGGCGGGCGCTGGGTGGGGCGGTCCGGGGCGGCGGGTCGCGGCTCTTCGGGGGCGGTACGGCCGTGGCGGAGCGGGCCGGCCTGGCCGGCGTAGCGGGTGCGGCCGGTCGCGGGCTTGGTGCCGGGGCCCGCGGCTTCGGCCCGGCGCTCGCCCTGACCGCCGTCGAGCTCGGTGCCGACTACGCGAACCAGTTCACCGAGCCGAGCGGCCAAACGCACGCGGCACTTGAGATGACTGGCGCCTACGCGGGGATCGGCGGGTACATGGCGGCCGGCGCGGCGATCGGATCGGTCATCCCGGGCGTTGGAACGGCGATCGGCGCCGGGGCGGGCGCAGCGTACGGGGCCTGGCGGAACACGGAGAAGCTGGCGCACGGCGCGATCATGCTCGGCTCGACGGGCGACCGCATTCGTGCCCAGGAGGCGAAGCTCGGCCGCATGGGGCAGAGCAAGGACGCGGCCGCGCTCAACATGCTGCGCGAGGCGTACGGCGGTGACGGCGACTTCTCTGACATCCAGGCGTCCTACTGGAAGAACCGCGAGAAGCGGAGCGAGGGCGTCGCGTTCGAGTACGCGCGTGGTGAGCTCAGCCAGAAGTACGGGCACGATCTCAGTGACGAGCAGCTCGAGCGGGGACGCGGCATGTTCGGCGGCGGGGCCCCGCCGGCGTCGGCCGGTGGCGGCCGGAACCGCATGCAGGTCGACGTGAACGTGAACATGAGCGGCGACAAGTCGCTGACCGACGTCGGCCGCGAGGTGGGCGACCGCGTGGCCGAGGTGGTCAAGCAAAACCTGCCCGAGCCCGAGGACATCTACGATCCGCGGGGCTACGGCTGGTCGGCCGGCGGGGCGCTGGGGTGAGGGCTACGGCGGCGCGGCGGGCGGCGGCTTCTTCTTCCCGAGTGCCACGTCCCGGTGCAGGTCGACGGGGCAGTTGGCGGAGTACGTCTGGCCGCCCTGGAAGCACCGGCAGCGACTTTTTGTGACGTGGCTGCCGTCCCGCTGGACGTAGCAGAAGCCGAGCGGGCTGTGTTTCTCGCACCGCACGAGGCGCGGCTGAGGCATCATGGGTCCCCTGGAGTCGAGCTTCCCAGCGCGGGACAGGAAGCCGAAACGTGCGCCCGGGCACGGGCGAACGGTGGGGCACCACGCGAGACGTCGCAGCATTTACAGCCCTGCGCGGCTGGTGTTGCACCGGGATGGTACCGAGCGCCGCGCGCGGTTATCAAGGGCGAAGGCGAGTTTGTCGGGCGTGCTCATCCGTGGCCGAGCCGCTCGATCGCCTATCGACGCGTTGGCAGCGGATGCGGCAAAACGCAAGGTTTCCGGGCGGGGAGGGGACCATCCGGCAAATTTGCCCGATGGTGCCAAGGGAGACACACGCGACAAGATTGCCGAGCTGGCTCACGTGTCGAGCAACACGGTCAGCATGGTATTGAGCATAGCCGTGGCAGAGCCCGCAACCGCACCGGTGCGGCTCCGGTCACCTCATTGTTGGGTCTAACTCCCCACCACCTTCGTGGCCTGCGACCGCACCGGTGCGGTCGCAGGC
>JBGPMX010000219.1:0-7723 GCA_041487215.1 Planctomycetia bacterium
GATCGCATTGATACTGAAGCCGCCCGCCACGACACACAGCGCCTTGGCCCACCACGTGCGGCTCTTGAGATAGAGCACTCCCGCCAACGCGCTCATGGCGGCGAGATGCGCTCCCACCGCACTCGATTCCCGGAAGTCGGCCCCCCCCAGGCCGTCCAGCCGCCCCTTCACGTAGCGGCTCTCCCCCGCCGTGTAAGCGTCGAGCCCCAGGTAAAGCCCGCCCACCAAAACGAGAACCCAGGGCATCCAGCGCACCGCTCGGTAGCGCACCAGGACGTGCGTCATCAGGAAGATGAAAACCGCTACTTTGGGGATCTTTTCCATGGGCGTTTCGCTGCGGCCCGCCAGCGAACGCGCGGTCATGTCGATCGGCTCGCCCCATAACCGAGACAGAACGATCACCGCCGCAAAAGCCCAAACCAGGATCTCCTGGGAATGCAGCAGCTTGCCAGGCGCGTAGGACCTCAGCCTGGTCCATCGCGCAATCGTGCCCAGGGCAATGCACAGGGCGAGCGTCCAGGAGAACCGGACTCCGAACTGGGCGTAGGGCTCGCCCCACCACTGGCGGTCGGGAGCGATCACGTAGTTCGCAACGTAGGCGAACACCCCCACCACGGGCCAGAACAGCGATAGAAGGCAGACGGCGGCGAAGCCGATTCCGAAAACAAGGATCGTCACCGGCACTTCCCCGCCGCGCGTAGCGCGCGCTTCTGGCCCACGATCGTCACGCTGTCGAACCAGGGGCGCAGCGGCGCGCTCCGAGCCAGGCGTTTGCGCAGCGCGCCGGGCAGCGCGGACAGCGAACGCTCCAGACCTAAAACCGACGGCTCCGGAAGGCGAAAATAGCGCTGCTTGATCCCGGCATACGAGGCGGTCCGCTCGAACCCCACCTCGCGAAACAGCGCACGGAGCTCGCGGTAGGTGTATTCCTTCAAGTGAAACCCGCTCGCCTCCGTGTCGAAGTACCGCGAGATGTCCTGCGGCCCCGAGTAGCGGTGCGGGGTCGTGCAGACGTACACGCCCCCGGGCGCCAGCGCGGCGTAGATCGCTCGCAGCTGCTCGGCCGCGTCCTCCGGATGCAGGTGCTCGATCACCTGGTAACTGTACGCAACGTCCACGCTGTCCGGCGGCACGTCGATGCTCGTCCCATCGGAGAGGACCAGACTGAAGTTGTCGGGCGGGTGCGGCCCCCCGGCAATCTCGTCCGAAACGTCCACCGCGTACACCCGGCCCACGGAGCGGGCGACCATCATGGCAAAATGGCAGTCGCCCGCCCCAACCTCTAGGTATACTGTGTCATGGCCCAGGAACCGTCGTAGCAAACGCAGCTGGCGGCCGGCAGCGTCGGCCTGGGCATCCGCGTCGCGCTTGCGAGAGAGCTGCGGATGATCCGGTACGCGGCGGAACAGCTCGTTGTAAACCGTGCGGTACAGTGTCCTACGTTCTGCGGCTGTGGCCGAGCGGAGCCGATCGGCCAGCTCGCGCTCGACCTCGTAGTGCCGCCGTAACGCCGGCTCGTCGCGCATGATCGTCGACACCTAGGCCACCCCCCTGCGCAGCAACTCCGCGATGCGGCCGACCTGTCGGCGACGGTCATACTCGCCCAGGGTGACGCGCGCGGATCCGGAACCCTGTTCGCGCACGCAGCCGTTCGGGCGTGCCGCCAGTCGCAGGACAGCCGCCGCGATCTGCTCGGGGTCATCCGGATCACAGACCTCGCCGCGGATCCCCGCGCGCCGGATCACATCGGCAATCGCACTCTGCGGCGATGCCAGCGCCAGGACCGGGCGGCCCACTCCCAGATACTCGAAGAGCTTGCCCGGTACCTGCAGATCGGCGCCCGGACCGTTGAACCCCACCAGCAGCTGGATGTCGGAGCCGCGCATCCGCTCGAGCGCTTCCCGGTGGGGCACCTCGCCGGGCAAACGCACGGCGTGGCCGACCCCGTAACGCGCGGCCAACCCCTGCAGCGACTTGCCGTCGTAATGGGGGGACCCGACGAGTTGCAGGCAGACCGGCCGCCCCAGACTGCCTCGTTCTTCCAGGAGCCGGATCGCCCGGAAAATTCCGTCGGGCCGCCGTGGCCCATAAAACCAGCCGACATGCGTCAGCAGGAGACAATCCGGTCCGGCCGGCCGGCGCGGCTTCAGGTCCACAAAATCCTCGGGGTCAAATCCGTTCGGCACGGTGACAAACCGCGCGCTCCTCTCGGGGAATCGCGCCATGAAGTCCTTACGGACCGGGTCGCTGTTGCAGACCACCCAATCGGCTGTGCGGACCACACGCTCCTCCAGCCAGGCGTCGTAGCGGTCCACGGAAGGGTATGGCATCTTGCGAAACGGGCTGGCACGCCAGGGATCGCGAAAGTCCGCCACCCACGGCAGACCCGTGAGGCTCTTGACAAGAAGGGCGATGAGATGGGCGGACCACTGGGGCGCCGACGAGTAGATGGCGTCGCAGCGGTGCCGCCGGACGGCCCGGCAAGCCGCTCGCGCGCCCCACGGAATCCAGCCAACGGTCATGTCCGGCACCTGCATCCAACGGCTCGCCCAGTCCACCCAGCCGCACTCGCTCGAGCCGTTCCCGCCGCGCTTGCCACCTGGATTCGGGTCGCCGTCAGGGGATCGCCGCCGGCCGCTCAGCGCCGACCAGCACTGGCTGCCCCAGGACAACAGGTGTGGAGCGGGAGTGCGGTAAACCACCAGGTCTTCGGGCAGGCACGCAAGGAGGGAACGGTCCACATCGGCTTTCGGATCCGGCCGGGCGGTAACCACCACCGAACGCCATCCGTAGCACGGCAGGTGTCGCACGACGGCGCGTGTCCGGTGCGTGCCGCTGCAGGCCACGGGGGGAAAGTAGTAAGCGATGCAGAGCACGCACCTCTTCCGCGCCGCCCGCGCCGGGTGTGCACCCGAGCCGATCAAGACGACCACCCCCTCTTGGCGATGATCCAGGACACGGTCGGCAGCCCGAGAAAGCGGTCCTCATGGCCCAGGAAGGCGATGTCGCACCCCAGATCCTGCAGGCGACCCGACAACCAGCCGGGCGACGTGTACGGCACCGAGCGCCCCCAGAACGTCCCGCGCCGTGCCTGGACACCGAGGCATTGCAGAGCCAGGCCCGCCAGCAGGTCCTTCAGGCGGCCGAGCCGCTGCCGCGGTCCGCCGCCCTGGGGTCGGAGCAGAGTCCGCAGGGTGTAACCGAGCCGGATGAACGAGATGACGAGCGTGCCGCCCGGCGCGATGATTCGTGCGAGTTCGGCCAGCGTGCGCGCCTGGTGCATGTAATTGATGGCCACACGGCAGATCACGTGCGTCGCGGCGCCGGACGCGAGAGGCAGCGACTCCCCGTCGCCCGCCAGGAACACCTTGTCTCGGTTGCGGGTGGCCCCATGCGCCAGGGCCGCGCGGTCCGGATCAACGCCCACGAGCAGCGCCGCTGAGCCGAGCGCGCGGGCGAGGTCGAGCGACTGCCCCGCGCCACAGCCCACATCCACCACACACCGGGCCGCAGCGATCTCCGCCATGGTCAGCACCCGCGCGGTGATGTCCCCTTCCTGGCGGGCGAGCGAGCCGTCGTGGTAGGCAACCGGGGCAAAGAAATAGGCGGGCTCCACCGAATGCATGGTCCGAATCAGTGACACCCGTTCCGAAGGAAAGGAGAGGCGTGAAGCAAGGAAACAGTTCTTGCACCGCACCGCCGGATCATCCCGCGGCAGCCAGCGCCGGCTCGCCCACGCGGCGTGCTTCGCGGCCAGTTGCCAGGCACCGCGCGAGCGATTGGGTCAGCGTGCGGACGCGCACCGACCAGTCTTCTGACGACACCGCTGCCGACCGGCGGCGGTCGCTCGCCAGCGAGCGGTCCGCTATGGCCGACGCGATGGCGGCCACCCAGGCTTCCACCCCTTCCGCAACCCGCACCTCCGGCTCGTACGCCCGGACCTCGGGAAGCGGGGTGGAGACCACGGGCAGGCCGGCGGCCAGGTACTCGCGAAGCTTGATCGGATTCATGTTCCGCGTGAGCTCGTTCACCTTGTGCGGGATGACCGCCACGTCAAAACCACGGCAGTAGGCGGGGAGCTCCGCGTGCGGCCGCTGCCCGAGGAAATGCAGGTTGGGGATGTCTCGGAATCGCGTCACATCGGTCAGCACTTTACCGACCAGGACCAGCGACCAGCCCGGTCGCCGCCGTGCCACGGCCGCAACCAGGTCCAGGTCCTGCCAGTCATGGATCAGGCCGTAGTAGCCGACCACCGGCCGCGGCAGCTCTGCCAGGTCCGGCGCCACCGGAAAATCAGCATCGACCGCGCGGGCGAAGTGGTCATACAAAACCCCGTGGGGCACGAGCACGGTGTTGGCGTTGAAAGAGCGCTTGGACTCGTACAGCGCGCGGCTGGTGGTGACCACCATATCAGCGGCCTCGCACATCTGCCGGTCCAGACGCCGGGTGGTTTCCGCGTCGTAGCCCGAGAACGCGGAGAACTCATCGACGCAGTAGTACACCACCGCCTCTTCGCCGAAGCTGCCCAACAGTGGAACGACGTCCGGCGTGAAGCTCCATACCTGCCGGGGCCCGCTCAGGGCCCTGAGCGCGCGCCCGGTCTGCATGCGGACGAGCCAACGGTTCACCCGCCGTGCCATGGCCGAGCTGGGTAGCGGCAGCACCAGCGGAGTCAGGACCGACAACCCCTCCGGCACCACGGTCAGCCCCTGCCGCACCTGCCCCAGCTTTTCGACGATCGAACACAGGTCGTTGCCGTTCAACGACGGCCGCCGCGACGCGTGCCAGTTGATCCACAAGACATGATTTCGCTTGGCCAGCTCGCGCATGACGTGGTGCTTGCTGGTCGGGTCGAAGAAGTAGTTGTTCGCCAGGCAGATGATCGTCTTGCCGTTCATCGATCGGCCTTTTTCCAGGTAACCTTCTCGGTGCCGCTCAGCCCGCGCAGGCATCCCAGCCACGCTGCGGCGTTCACCATGCAGAAGTAGAACGGCACGCCCACGACGGCCGGCCATCGCGCATTCGGCCGTGTGCAGCCGATCAGGGCGCATGCATAGAACGCTAGCTGAGCGTAGAGCCCGGCCCGCGCCATCGTCCCCCCCTCGCCCGTCAGCGCCAGGGCCGCGTTCGCCGCCAGCAGGAGGATCAGGAACCAGGGCACGAGCCAGCGCAGCATCTTGTGCGAGACGTACGACCAGAAAAGCTGGGCATGCCGCGGCGTTGGCACCGCCTGCCCGCGCAGCAGTTCACGAAATGCGCCGGCCACGATGCGCACCTTGCGGCGGAACTCCTGGCGAACGTCCATGGTGGCGTTTTCCGTGGCCACCGCCGATGGCTCGTAGATCACCCGGTGGCCCGCCAGCGCCACGTTCATGCTGATCACAAAGTCATCGAGGATGGTGTCGGCGGGAAGCGGACGGTACAGCTCGCGGCGCAGCGCGTACATGCCGCCGTCAACTCCGATGATCGATCCGAGAACCGACTCCTGCCGCTGGATGTAACGCTCATACTTGTAGTACAAGCCCTCTCCGTCTCCGAACGGCGCCTCCGCGCTCGCGATGCGCACGTCGCCGGTCACCGCGCCGACTGCCGGGTCCTCGAAGTGCCGCACCAGCCGCGCCAGCGCATCGGGCCAGAACATCACGTTGGCGTCGCACAGCACAACGATCTCGCCGGCCGCTTCGGGCACGGTGCGATTGAGCACCGATATCTTGCCGGCGCGGGGAGCAAACGCGCGGAGCTGAACGCCCGCCGGCCCGTACTCCGAAACGATCTCGTTCGTCCCGTCGTCGCTGCCGTCCGAGGCAACGATGATTTCGAGATCGCCCTTCGGATAGTCGATGCGCAGGCTGTTCTCAATCTTGTCCCGGATGACGTGTCGCTCGTTGTAAGCCGGAATGACCAGCGTCAGCCGCGGCCGGCTATTCCCCGTCAGTGGCTGACGCGGCCGCCGCAGCCAGCGCGCGAGCGTCAGAGCCAGCGGGTAGCCCGCGTAGACGTAAACGACCAGCGCCGCCGCCGTGGCCAGCACGGCAGCGAGCGCAATCGGATACCAGGTGCCACTGCCTCCGGTCATGCTCATTGTGGGATGAGTGGGATGGGTCGCGCGCCGGTGCGTCGGGTCTCGTGCGCCTGCTACCCGACGTTCAGCGGCAGCGCGATCTGCGAGAAGAGGTTCGAGTTCTGCGGCTTGATGGCCAGGTAAACCATCGAGTGGCCGGAGAGATTGATGGCGCTGGTGTCATAGACCATGCCATTGTAACCAGAGTCTCCCGGCGGAGTGATGATGCCCGACGGAGCGGGAGTCGCCGCATCCCAGCCGATGTCGTGGATGTTCGTGAACGCGTACCGCACTTCCTGTTTCACCGTGTTCTCGCTCTTGTTCCGGAACCAGGTGAGCACCAGCCGATTCGATGCCGCCACATACGTCCCGGCGACCGAGTACACCTGCGCCTCGTTCTCCTGATACGGCTCGCGGGAGAACTGGAACTCATCGAGCAGATAGTCCCTGGGATGGACCGTCGCGATGGGATCTTCGTCGATGTAGAACCGCGTCAGCGCGTCGAAGTAGTTGTACGCCGCTTCCCCGGTCGGGTGCTCCTGGATCCCCTGCTCCGTGCTGCCGGTCGCGCCCCGGCGGTGGTTCGGGTGCATGTTCAGCACCACCTTGGTCCAGGTGCCTGTCGGCGCCAGGTTCAAGAAGTGGTACCAGTGGTTGTTGTCCGTCTCGTCCACGCTCGGATCGAAACCGGTCACGGTTTTCTGGTACGTGCCGAATTCGAAATTCTGTTGCCCCGTGCTGAGCAGCATGGGCCCGGTGGTCGGCACTTTGATCCAGAAGGTCAGACGGTTGTACGTGTTGAACTGCCACGCTGCGGGAGTGACCGCGTAATCGCGTGCGAACGTTCGGTCTCCATTGACCTCGTAGGGATCGAACTCGGCGTACAGGTCTCCGGCGGTGACATGGAACATCAGGCTGTTGCCTGCGATGGCATCCGTGGTCTTGACCGAGACGGCGGCGACATCCCCTTCCCCCATGTACTGGTTCGGATAGCCGTCGCCGGCGTGGTTGAGGGGCGGGGTGGCCGCGTTGAAGTCCTGCTCGACCATCGCCGGAGCCGTGCAGCCGGTCGCCACCTCCCGGTCATCCATGGTCAGCGCATCCATGCCGCTGCCACAGTAGACGCTGTCATTGCCGGACCCGTCCGTGGCGTCGATGCTGTCGATGCCGTCCCCGCTGACCGGCACGGCGGCGCTGTCGCCATACAGCGCGTCGGGCCCGAGGCCGCCCACGAGGGTGTCGGCGCCGGCCGCGCCGACAAGGATGCTGGGCAAGCGGACGCGGGAACCAGCCACCGTTGTTTTTTCGAGCTGGATGTAGTCGTCGCCATTCCCGCCGATGACGAGCAGCAGGTCGTTTGCTTCCACGTTCGCAATGGTGACGCGCTGGACGACGGCCGCGTTGAACCCCACCGGGTTCACGGGGTTGCTCACCTCGGCCTCGAGCGTGCTGCCGATGACCGCGGGGTTGCCGTCCGGGTCCCAGACGGTGATGCGGTCGTTAAATACGGTCCCCGAGATGTAGAACCGGTCATTGCCCGGCCCGCCCGCCGCCGACTGGGTCCCCCCCGATACGCCCCCCTCCGCCACGGTGAGCAGGTCGTCCCCTGCCCCGCCGTCCAGGCTGGCGTCACCGGCCAAGCCGGAGAGGCGGGCGTTCCCC